>JANWWQ010000047.1 GCA_025055635.1 Flavobacteriales bacterium | reverse complement strand
CAGAGGTCTTTAATTTTTCCTTTCCTCACATCCGCCACGGTGTATACCTTAATCCGATTTTGGCGGATGTAGTTTTCTTCAGGCTTTTCCATGTCGCGCAGGCCGATGTACACCAGGTCCTGCGGATAAATTTTGGGGTTAATGCCCCCCATATTTTTGAGCGTTTCCCAGTATTCTACGGTGTAATCATCTTCCAGCCGGTTTTGGGCATCGGGCAGGTTATCAATGCCCAGCGATACGGCCACCGGCATACCATGCACATTGCCGGAGGGCGTGGTAAAGGGCGAATGCAAATCAGCATGGGCATCCAGCCAGATCACCCCCAGCCGCTTATCCGGAAAGGCCTCGCGGATGCCGGCAATGGTGCCGCCTGCACTACTGTGGTCGCCTGAAATGACCACGGGAAATTTATTGTCGTGTAGTTCCTCTGCCAGCGTGCGCGACAACTTGCGGAAAATTTCCACGATACCCCGGATACGCTTGGCATAGGTACGCACGGGATTTTTATACAGAAGGCGGGAACTGTCTCGGATTTCCTTTCTTTTAAATTTACCGAAAAAATAACCCGGGTATTCCAGAGAGGCTATTTTCAAGGCATCCGGACCCAATGAAGCTCCCCGTGTGCCCGCACCCAATTCAGACTTTACCTCAATGAATTTAATCTTTTTACCTCCCATAAACGCAAACCTGCTTCACCGCAAAGATAACTCAGCCCCGCTAAGGAAGCCCTGGGGGCTGGTATGCAGGGTTCGTCACTCAAGAGCATGGGAGATTTTTTGGTATCGGCGTAACCCCGGGGGGCCGGCGGCCAGGGGTTGGACTCCGTTCCGCTGGACCCTCACTTACTGCCACCCCCTAGCTCGGGCTGCTTAGTTCTCCGCAACCGCTCCAGCAATGCTTTGGGGCTCCTATCCTAATGGCAGTGCCGGCTTAAGGCCTCTCTAGGAAATCTCACGAAGCTCTGTCCGTTCCATCCGGTCCGCTGCGCTTATGAATGCCACATATCTTTTCTCTCGCTAATTCAATAAGCTTTTTCCAATTATACCCAAAAGTATAAAAACTATTAAAAATCTACTAATAAAGCAAAGATTTTTTATTTTTTGAAAATTGCATCAATAACCCGTGCTATTTCCCAATAGCAGTCTTTGAAATAATCCAGGTCTTTACCAAATGGATCTCTGATCTCTTTCTCGGGATTTAAAAAAAATATTTTTTTACGATAATGCGGTAAGAGGGTTTTTATTTTAAGATAATTACTTACGTCCATGATAAAAATCACATCAAATTTTGAGATATCTTTATCTAAAATAAATTGTGATGTATGCATATTTAAATCAATCCCGAACGCACGTGCCGCTTCTATCGCATAGACCGGGCTAAGTTTCATGGCTTCTGATTGAAGTCCGGCAGATTCAGTTTCCAGATCGGGCCTGATCTTCTTCAGATATTCTGCGGCAAAGGGACTTCTACATATATTGCCTTCACAAACAAATAGGATATTATGCGTATTGAGCAGGTTGATCCGAGGTTTTTTCAAAAAAAATTTTACATGCCAGTAAGATAATTGAAAATGCACTTTAGATGCGGCTTTACTGAATAATTCCAGCCACAGAAACAGTCTGAATTTAAAATCTTTGAAGATAGAATCTTCTGCCATCACATTTCCCAGAAAATGACCAGAAAGGGATAAAATCCAATACAGAATGTTCAGGGGAGACCTTGTTTTAATGACGTTCAAAAAGTCATTCCTGATATTTCTCACATATACTTCACGGGTAGGCGTAGTGGGGTGTGTGGGCAGAGGATTTTTTTCAAGATTGTAGCACACATGCAAAAAAGGAATTTCCACTCCCGATAATATGCCTACCTCCAGAGATCCCCAAAATCTGCCATTGAGCTCCATGACGTAGGGTTGACCATTTTGAATTTTGAATTCCAGCATGCCTACGCCTGTCCACCGTATTTGACGAATCAAATGTGTTGATTTCTCCTTAATATAATATTTATCATCTAATAAAGTTTTTCGGAAGGAACTTTCTCCACCCCCCTGCGGTTCCCTCAAACGTTCATGCATGTAGTAGGCAATCAGATGTCCTTCTTTACTGCAAAAATTAAAACCCACACCATATCCTTCTACCACCGATTGCAGCATGAGGGGAACCTTAAGTATTTTTTCGCGAACAAAATCTTCTAAAGATCTTAAGTCCGAAAATTTCTTTACTGTGAAATTGTAAACCCTGTTTCCAATAATTTTTTTTGATTGGATGGGCTTGGCGATCAGAGGAAACGAAATATTATTTTTTATAGAATAAAAGTCATCAATCGTTGTAATTAAGTGAGTTTCAGGGGTTACAATATCCAATTTTCGGCATAATTCTATCAAGGCATACTTGTTTTGGGCAAATTTTTGGATATCGGGAGGATTTAAGCCCAAAACAGCGCAGCTGCGTTCAATTTCTTCTCTGAAAAATGAGCAAAACTCCACGGCAACGTCGTTAATCGGTATAATGCATGAAAAATTTTCCTTCTTTAATAATCTTAAAAATTCCTCAAAAAATGAATTTACATTTTGCCTAATATCCGAGAGATGATAAAATTTTTCAATGAAACGGGAATATTTTACCGGATGGTCTTCCCAACTGGCTACTGCGGAAGAATAGCCATGCTTTTTAAGATTTTTTGCCACGCTGTACGTAGCCCTGTCATTGGCTCCCAGCAAAAGAATGGTGCCCCTGTGCCTCACCGATGAAAAAGCCTGTGAAAACCTACAACATTAAAATAATTTTCGTAAGGCGAAGCGTGTCTGATTAACCGTCTGAAGTAATTTCCCACTTGATTGGAAAGATGTTCAACCGAAAGCATACTACCGCCTTCAATGAGCAGGATATTCCGATAGCCGGCCTGTACAGCTGCTTGATAGGCCTCTGGATGAACGAGTCCGTTGGGAAAAGCGAAGGTGTGGACCACTTTACCAATACGACTTTCAATGTGAATTTTGGACTGGCTGATTTCTTTTTCCCAAAAATCTGAAGGATTGCAGAGGGGGCTATGGTAATAGCTATGAGATCCAATCTCTACACCCCACCTTTGACATTCGTTAATATCGTTCCAGTTCATCATCTGATCCTGAGCCTGTTCCATGTCCAAGCGATTCTCCAGCTCGGAGGCTAGCTCATTCAAAAAAGGGTAATCATAATTAAAAAGTTGTTTGAACAAATCTTTTTTCACTTTATGAATAGATTGTTTTATATTTACTCTGAAATGGAATGCGGCTTTTTCTATGACAAAATCTTTTTTTAGGCTGAATATCTTTAATAAAATGTTATTAAACCTTTGTGTCCATGGAGGTTTCCCCGTTTCCACACAGTCCACGATTATATTATGATTAGAAGGAATTTTCTCCTCCACTAGGATGGGCAGAGCATACTCCATAAAATCCTTATAACCATCATCAAAAGACAAAATAACAAAAGGTCTTTTGCAGGCAATGGGTTTATCCCCAACACCTAAATATGTGAAGGTGGTAAAGTCAAATTCTCTTTTCAGTAGATGGATGAATTTCCGGAAGGTATTCGGAGAGAGCGGTGGAAAAAGGGGATGGGAATGGACCCCTACCCGATGAAGGCAGAGCACCGTTACCCATGGGGAAGATGGAAGTAAACGATAAATCCTAAGCGCGTAGCTTAACTGAAAAAAGATGTGACGAAGCATGCTTTGTCAGGCCTTTTCAGAGAGCCACTTGTGCAAAAGCGTGAGAAGCCATATTTTATTGAATAAATAATCAGAGCCATCCATAAAATTTTCCTTAAGCTTCTGGACAAATTCAAAATTTACTATTCCGTACTGACGGACCTTGACTGAGGATAGATACTCATCAACCATGGGACGCAACTCATTTCTCAACCACCTTCTTAAAGGTGGTGCAAAACCCCATTTAGGTCTTTCACAAATGGTTCGGGGAAGGTATTTTTCAAGTATTTTTTTTAAAATAAATTTTCCCTGATTATTTTTCAATTTTATATCTGAATGAACATTTATGGCAAATGCGAATAATTCATTGTCCAGGTAGGGGACACGCGCTTCCAATCCGTAAGCCATGCTAGCCCGGTCAATTTTTGTGAGCAAATCGTCTACCAGGTACATGTGAATATCAAACCATGATTGACTTTCCACGGCATCCAATACCCGTCCTGATGGAGAAGGTACTTCTGCATGGTGAAGATCATGGTGGGAAATTTCCGCAGTAAAAAACCTTTTAATTTCTTCCCTGGAAAAATAATATTGTTCATAAGTAAAAATATGTTGAGTACGTGATCGTTTAGGCAGATTCAATAGACCTGCCTTGAACCGATGGTAGGCTTTTGGGCTGAGCGAAAAAAGCCAGCTCAGAGGTCGCCGGATTTGCCTAAGAGGAAAGGTGTTCAGCCGCCGTGCCCAGGTATAAAAACCGTAACCAAGAAATAATTCATCGGCACCCTCTCCGCTCAGAGCCACCTTCACGTAACGGCGGGTAAAAGCAGAGAGGACAAACGCAGAAAAACCTGCCGAAATGATGTAGGGTTCATCGTAGGAAGCCATAATAAATTCCACATTATCCAGCAATTCTTTGTCAGATACCACCATTTCATAATGCTCTGTGCCCAGATAGGCGGCCACTTTTCGGGCAAATGGAAGTTCATCGTACAACGAGTCGGTGAACCCTAAGCTGAAGGTTTTCACTTTATCCGGGCTCACTTCTCTGGCTAGTGCAGTAAGAAGGCTGGAATCTGTACCCCCACTTAGAAAAATCCCCAGGGGTACGTCAGAAATTATTTGTCTTTCCACGGACTTTAGAAGCAGCTGCTCCGTATTCCGAATGGCGGTGTCGGCATCCCTAACTGTTTCGGGCAAAATGAAGTCCGCCAGCCTTACATAGGGGGCTTCCTTCCACGTCCAGTCATCTAGGGATAAGGTCAGCTGATATCCGGGAGATAGTTTGTAAATGTCATTATAAATAGTAATGGGATAAGGAATAAAGCCTAAATTTAAGTAATAGGCAATTGCACTTTTATTTATGGTGGGTGCTGGATCAAGGATCTGCGTGATAGCTTTCAGCTCCGAAGCGAAGATAAATTGGTTCCCATCCCAGTAATAAAAAAAAGGTTTAATTCCGAAACGATCTCGGAAACAATAAATAGTTTTTTCTTTTTTGTCAAAAATGGCCATGGCAAACATACCGTTTAGCTCTTTGATGGCCTCTGGGCCATACCTGGCAAATAGCTCCAGGACTACCTCTGTATCACTGGTGGTGCGGGTGATGAGATGATACTTATTTTTTAGTTCCCTGAAATTATACACTTCGCCGTTGTATACCATGACGAAACGGCCATCGGCCGAATGAAATGGCTGATTGGCAGCCTCCGAGAGATCCAGGATACTCAATCTACGATGCCCCAAACCGACGGCTCTATCCATGAAACGTTCAAAGAAGTATCCCTCCGCATCAGGCCCCCGATGCTTTAGACTATTGGTGCTTTTACGCAGTGTCTCCTCCGTCAAATAGGAGGAAACAAATCCCGTAAATCCACACATGCTGAATAAAAGTGTATCCTTTCCGAAGAATTTGTGCCCAAAGTAGCAATAGCTATTTTAATAAAAACTTATAAATAAGGCGATTAGGGAAATCAGGGCTAAGTTAAACAAATTTTTAATTATATTTTTGAATTCAGATTGATAAATAAAAGAATGACATACTATAAGTATTAAACTTAATAATATTCGTACACTTTTGTTATTTATATCTAAAACTTAGAAATTCATTTTCAATATTTTAAAAACCGAACATGGAAGCATATCTAGAATCAAAAGTTTATATTCAGGTGATGCTCAAATGTACTAGGAAAACATTAATCATGAAAACAGCCTTAAGTAATCTGATACTTAAAATTATTGTCAAAAATACATTTACTGAACAATTACTTTCTTATGGGCTATCGTACGGCCCTGAACTTTTAGGGTTACGATGTAGGTGCCTGGGGATAAAGTGTGGGGCACCATCAAAGTGTTTAGGCCTTCCTGGAGGGTCACGGTTCCTGAAATAACGCACATTCCCGTGGCGTCGTAAATAGACAATATGCCTTCAGAGGCGCCAGGGTTTTCACACTCCAATCGGATAAAGTCCTGAGTGGGATTGGGAAACACCTTCACCGCGGCTAAAAATTTATCCGACTCGAGTCCGACGTTGTTCACTACCAGCTCCTGACTTTCAATTGTGGGACACTGGCTGAACTGTCTGACAGCCACTTTGTAGGTTCCATTCTGGGTGGGTATAAAGCTTTGCCCATTGGCGCCGGGGATGAGCGTGCCATTGAAATACCACTGAAACTCTACGCCAGGCTCTGTGTGCAGCTCGTTACCCACCAAAGCCAGGGCTGGCCTCCAAGGCGTCATATTGCTGAAATTGATAAAGCAGGCATAGCGGATACTATCGGTAAAGGGATTTCGGTTTTGCTGGGCGGAGTCTAGAAAGTCGTTACGAGCGCGCTCCATGGCCGAGGGCGGGAATTGAAAATGCCATTTCTTGATTACATACTGATCTTGTCCGTAGTTGATGGGGGTGTTGAGGCACTGGCCAATCGGGTCTTTGAATCCCCAGTTGTGGGTGGCTGAATTGTAGCACACGGCCATGTACATCATAGCCCGGGCCGCAGGCCCTTTGGCAGCATCTTTGGGTTCAAAGACCGTATTGCCCTTGGCATCGGTGCCAAGTTTGCACCCGGAATATTGTACTATAGGATTCACCACCTCCCCCAGCGGGTAATTGCAACGCACTTCGTTCACATTTACTTGTTTTACAGGATAGAGGTTATGTTGGTCGTTGTATTCGGGTAGCTCAGGGTCATCCGCAGGAAACGTAGGATACCAGGAATGTGGATAAACATGTTCACGGCTCCAGCCCGTGGCGGCAAAATCAAATGGATCGTTGTACAGAGCCACTTCATTGCTATAGGTACACAAAACGGCCTTGGTAAATACATTGGCCCCTTGTAAGACATAGGTATCCCGGGCAGCAAAACGGTTGATCATAGTAACAGCGTAATTACTATAAAAAATACTTTGATGGGGATTCACCACGGCCGTCAGCTGATTAATGAAATTCGGGGAATTTGGATCCACTGAGGCGTATTCGCCGGGAGGTTGCATGGTGTTCAGTGTGGTCACCTGACCTGTCAAAGGATTAGAAGTACGGTAGTTGGTAAAATTACCGTTGCCGTTATAGGTAAAGACTGCATGGTAGTAAGTGGTTCCGGCCACAATATCAAGTGGCACAAAGCCCGTTCCTTTCCCTTTATAGACCACTTTGGCCTGACCTATGCTTTGACCACGCTGATATTCCACACCGTCAGTGGGTACTTCTGTGACGGGAGATCCCACTTTGCGTAGTACCAGATATCCTCCCAGAATATCTGGTGCGGGAGAGGCTGAAGAAAAGTTGGCATTGTATCGGAACGATTTTACATTGGTAAAGGTCAGATTGGTAGCTGAGGCTGCCGGTTCACTGGCCAAATTACCGCCCACTCCATAAAGGGTGAAAGAATAGAGGGGATCGGAAGGGTCGTTGGATTGAATGTTCACCACCGCCAGACGCGTCCCAGACGCCGTGGGGGTAAAATGAATGACCAGATTCACCTGGCTTTGGGGGGGAATATTTGCAGGGAAAGCCGTCGGAGAATTAACGGAGAATTCTGAAGCCTGCGGGCCGGTGATAGAAATGTTCTGAATGGTCAGTGTTTGGGCCACGCTGATGTTCTGGAGCACGAAGGTGACTGGCAGGGTATTATTGACAGTGGTGCCGAAAGCATCAGATACTCCTCCATTGAACACTTCAGTACCGCCGGAAGTATTCTGATTTACCTTCAGTTCCGGAGTGGTGACCACGGGTATGGCTACCGAGATTTCGTCCAGGTTGACGTTGCCACCGCCGGTGGGGCTGTTGCCGGATATTTTATTTTCAAAGTACCAGCGGATGAAACGTGTCTGAGGGTTGGAGGGCGTGGAGGTGTAGGTGCTGCAGCTCTGATGGGGAATGGAGCCTAAACCGCTGAAAGTGGTCATGGTCACCCAATTCACGCCATCCACGGATTCTTGGACGCGGAAGGTACCATTCCAGGCCGGAGCCGTACCCACCATGCCGCGGAGCGAGTAGGTCACTGTTCCGGGCTGGGATCCAAATTCCACCATCACCCATTCCCCGCTCTGATCTAAGCGAAGAGAGCCAGAGCCGGCACAAGCGGAGGAGGAAGCATAATAAGGGTTGGTGCCTAGATTGATCGTCCATCCAGCCGGTACGTTGCCTTCACAATTCCAGGAAGTGGGAACGGGAGCCTGCTGGGCATGGCATAGCAGTCCATGCATTAAGGCGCCTCCTCTGAGTAAAAATGTTTTGATGGACTTCATATTAACATTAATTTAAGTTTTATTAGGAAAAATATTTAGGGTACTTTTTGAGCTACAATTTTAAATGCGGGAATTTGCACATTCCGAAGTTCTAAAATAGAACCTTTGATCACCACCCTGAATCGGCGGTTATTCAGGATACCTTCGGGCGATGAGTTGGGCGCTGTTTTTTGACTTAAAAACTGCGTTATGCTCATTTCGTCGCTTTTCAAATCGTAAATAAGGGTATCAACCAAGGTGACCGGAGTGACACCCGACTTTTCCATGCTATAAACGCATCGGCAACTGCTGGTGTAAGCCCTGCGGCAAGCCAGAAAACGGAAAAAGTGCTGGACGCTATCGCTAATTCCTATATGTGCCACAGGGGCCTCTTCAATCTTCTGCCATTGCCACTGCCCCTCCAGTTGGCGAATTAGGCGTTGCTCTTTAGAGCAAGCAGTGAGAGCCACCACCAGTCCCCCCCCCATAAAAAAACATATCCAATTAGAAAATTTCTGAGAATTCATTGGAAAGTGATTTGAAATCCGGCATTCCATCGGAAACCCAGCCCAAAGTACACCGTAGCGGAATTGGCATTGAACTGAGCCGGTGCCATTCCGTTGTTGGTTGCGTCACTGATGAACACATTGTTGGTCAGATTGAAGAAACTGGCCCTAAAGTCCAGCCTGATTCTTTTTGAGGCTTTGAAGCCATAACCGGCAAAAAGATCCATAAACCAATAGTTAGGCATACGCCAGGATTGACGTCTCTCGTTGTCGTAAAGAATAGTTCCGTTGTCATCCACTTCTTTGGTAAGCTCATTTGCTGTGAAATTGGACCAGTTGCGGGCGAAGTAGTTGAAGCGGGGTTGCACATACATGCCTTTAACTGGCATGATGCGTATGCTAGCGGCATAGGTATGCTGCGCCGCGTCACCAACGCGTACCCCCGTGGCGTCAAAGGTGCGCTCCACCACGTCTTGAGTAAGTTCTGAAGTGGCCGTGGCCACGGCGCGCGACGCGTAGATCCAATCGCCCAGCGAAACCATTCCTTCTAGGTGTAATTGGGGAATAATTATATAGATAAAGTCCAGTTCCACACCCATGTGCCGTTGGCGCAGGCCCGTAGCATTGGCGGGCAGGCTCACCCCGTCTACCGTGAGCGTGGTAGGTGTCGGGCGGTTTAACCACAACGTGTAATACATGTTCAGGTTAGCAGCAAAATGTTTATACGCCATCGTGTAGCCCCATTCGGCCGATACGATCCTTTCGTTTTTAGAATTCAGCACCCGTCTATTGTCAGCCCGAATGATGAAATCCATGTAGGGGGCCCGGCTGAAAGTGCCCACATTGACGAAGACGTTTTGATGGGCATCTATGTTATAGTTAAAACCGCCTTTCACCGTAAATCCTAACCGGGAAACAAAATCACTCTGGTTGACGCGGGTTTCAGGGGAGGAGGTGGTGATGGTTTTGCCATCTATCTGGAGCGTGTCGCCGTACTTAACCAAGTGCACTTGGCCAGAGGCGTCCACATACTGCCGGGGGAGGAAGTAATCCAATTGGCGGTAACCCGTATAGGCCATACTGGCATTCAAAAAAGCACTGTATTTTTCTTTTCTGATCTCAGCCGTGGCGAAAGCGCCGCCCCAGAAAATATGCCGCAGTTTGTCCTGACGTACCTTATCACCCTTAAACAGCACCTGTTCGGGCAGATTATTATTATCGCTGTTGCGGATGAGGTCGCCGCCCAAGAGATCGTGGATACGGCTGAATACACGGCCCTGGTAATACCTGAAGTCCAGACCGCCGTTCAGACTGAGCCATTCTGTGAGTTTTTTGTCAAAGGTACCCAGGAAGCCATACCACTGATGCTGATTATAATCTTTTCGAATATATTCCGTAGAGCGGGATTTACCATAGTAAGGCGCTAGGATTCCTGTGGTGTTGTAAATTATGTTATTCTTATTGGCATCGTAGAAGGCTTGAAAGTTAATTTGTCCGGAAGAGTCCACAGGGATGGCCCCGCTGGTGTTCACTGGGAAGGTGGTGCCGCCTCCGATGCCGAGCGAAGCGTATCCTATTAGCGATAGGTAAAAGGTATTGTCAATCTCAATAAAATCGCGAAGCGACACCACAGGCTTGAAATACTGGTTCACGGAGGAGTTGATTATTTGTTCTTTGGCATTGGGTCCCCCTTCGTCGGCTCTGGTGCGACGCAGGCGTCCCCAACTAGGATTATAGCGGATGCCCTTGTGAGTGGTAAAGGGGTTCACATTTTGACTCACCAGGATTCCCAACTCTCGGGCCAGCGTAGTATCGTAATTCACGATGCCGCTGAAGCGGCTGGCCAGCCTGAAATCTCTTTGGGCGCTTGTTTGCGGAGCCCCGAAAGCATTGAAAGTAATCTGATGTTTGCCGACGATTTTATCCACCCGCAGGTAAAAGGCATGCATGCGCGACCAAAGCTTGTCCACCCAGCCTTGATTGAAACGGGCTGTGTAACCGCCTTGAATACTCCAGTTACCCTTGAGCATTCCCGAGGCCCATACCACGGTGGAGTTGAAGTTTAGCCGATTACCCACTTCCTGACGGAAGGCAAAAAAGGGTTTTTTCTGCAAGGTGGAGGTCATCACATTAATAGTGCCCCCCACGGCGGGTATGGCCAGCTTGGAAGCGCCCAAACCCCGCTGCACCTGTATGGTTTGGGTGTTGTTACCCAATCCAAACCAATTGGTCCAGTACACCCGGCCGTTGTGCATGTCGTTCATGGGGATGCCGTCAATTAGGACCAAGACATTTTGCTGGCTAAATCCCCGGATGCTCACCCGGGCCGCGCCGTCCCCCCCGCTGCCTGTGGTGGCATAAACGCCCGGAGTGGCGTTGAGCAACATGGGAAGATCTTGCGTGCCTGCCTGCTCAGCAATCCGCTCGGCTCCGATGTTGGAGTAGGCCACAGGCGTTTCCCGGGGGCGGGCTATATCGCTCACCACTTCCACTTCAGAGAGGGTGTTGTTTTCCAATGCAAATTCCAAAGTGAGAGGCTTATCCTCCACGGTTATCTGGCGCGTCTGCGTTTGGTAGCCGACATAACTTACAGTGAGCGTGTAAGTGCCCGGAGGTATCTTTAAGGTAAATTTTCCATAAATATCGGTGCTGGTGCCTTTAAGGGGTTCATACAGCACATGGGCGCCTATGAGGGGCAGACGGGTATTTTTATCTATCACCACTCCGGTGATGGTGCCCTTTTGGGCGATGAGCACATTCATCGCCCCCAGCATCCACGCCAGTAATAAATGGAAAAGCCTTACCTTACCCATATGGGCCCCTCAGGGCTTTACGAGGATTCGACGTCCCAAGCTACCAGAGGAAAATTCTACTTCGGCCAGGTATAGGCCTGCAGGCCATTCATGGGTACGGAGGGTTGTGGTATGGGCTTGTATAGGGATATTCTTCAGGAGTTTTCCGCTCAAATCTAAAATTCGGATATGGCTAATGGAGATTGTGGAGCGGATAAAAAGATCATCCCGTACGGGGTTGGGGAAAATCAGGAACCCACCTTCACCACTTTCGGCTGTGCTCCAATAATTCACACAATCGCAGGTATGTTGGCCAAGTGTGGCGGCATAATCCGTGGCGGGCAGGCTATCCCACTCCACAGCCGGATTAAATTTTCCGGGCAGCTCGTAAGCCGGGTGCCGCACACTGACCCCTTGGGTGACCGATGGCTTACGAATCATTTTATGACTTTGGGTCCAATATTGCTTAAAATAAGGACCTTGCACGCTGCTGTTGTAATTATCAGGCATGCGCCAATAGGGATCCAGGGCGGTCCAGCCGGCCGTAGGGCTGGTGGTTCCATTGGCATTGGTGGGCTGCTCCCCGATGATACCCAAAATATCCACATCCTGCCAGTTTGAAGGATCGGTTTGGCTGCCATTGGGGTTTTTAATTTTTTGCAGAGAGATGGCGTCATCCCCGTTAAAACACATGACACGGGGTTGAGGGGGATTAGCGCCCGGCTGACAGGAGGAGGTGTACACGGTGTCTGCAATGGCCATCAGAAGGCTATCGGTGGGATTGCCGACAGTGCCCCCCCCCTGAATAATTCCCAGGCTGATAAGCCAGGTACTGAACGGTTGTATGATGCCTCCCAGGGGCTGGATGCCATCACTACCCGGCAGGTCAGCCGTAATGCTGCCATTTGCCCATCGGATAAGTCTGTAATGCGATAAATCTATGGGATTGGGGGTCGGGTTATACAGCTCCAGAGCCTTGTCGTTGTTACTCCCCTCCATGTATTCTGAGATAAAGAGCTCCGTGCAGGGCTGACCCAAACCTGCGGCAGGAAGAAGAACCCAAAAGAAAAATGCGAAACGGTTTTTCATAGCCAGGGATTTTTAAAATTTCCATGCAAAGGAAAAAAGGAATACAGGAATAAGAATGTTACCTTTTTGTTGTGTTAAGATTACCGAGCTATTTTCTAAACGAAATATATAAATAGATTTTTTAATAAATTTTAAATTATTTATAGAATTAATTTATAAAATCAAATTTTTAGGGGAAGAACGTTTCCTGTTTGGCCATAGTTAAAAATGGAGGTGTTTGTACTCAAAAAAGGAGAGAATTAAACGTAGATGCCAGCTGTGCAAAGCATAAATTTCCAAATATTTTATTGAGTTGACCATTTGTGAATAACTGTTTTCAGGACATTTTTCATAATGAAACTAGGTTATCCCGATTTGGATCTCTAATAACTATTTCATTTGCTATAGGAATCTAGAATACAGAGTTGTTAGCCCAGCAATAAATCCTCCTCCGCAAGGGATTTATTACAGGTAATTCAATATAAGCTTTGTTTGCTGATAACAGACCCACAGGGTGCACTATTACGATCTTGTAAAATACGATCTTGTAAAAAATTTCGATTTTTACCTCTAAAATTTTAGAAAACCTATGTTACTAGACAATAAAACAAAAATGGGAGACAACGAACACTATAAAGTGTGTGAATTCATCGTTTCAAACACCAACAATGGTGCGCTTGACATTGTGACAGGGTATTTTTCGGTCAAAGCTCTTGAGTGGATGAAAGATAATATCAATTCCGTTGAAAAGTTCCGTATCATTTTAGGAAAATACCAAAAGGGAGAAATCGAAGCCCACAAAATCGTAGATCTTTTATCTGGTAACACCAGTATTGACCAGACCCTTTTCTTGAGTACCTCTGCTAGAAAGGCAGTGGAGTTTTTGCAACAAGACAAAGTAGCCCTGAAAAGCATTCAGAAAAATTTTTGCCATGCCAAAACATATCTATACACAAATGATGCCGACAAAACCAAAAATTATTTCATTGTGGGCAGTTCTAACCTCACCGATGCCGGATTGGGTATTAAGGAAAGCTCCAATATTGAACTAAATATTGCCAAACATGATTACGAGGATGAATTTAAAAACTTAAAAAAATGGTTTCAGTTGCTGTGGGAGAAAGTAGCACGGAACTATATTGAATTACCCGATAAAACAAAAGTTGAAGCCAAACAATACTTCATTGACCTGATCAAGAACCTGTATGTTGAATATACCCCGCATGACCTTTATTACAAGGTCCTTTACGAGATGTTTAAGGACGATATATTGGAGCTCTCCAGTAATGTAGAGTTCAAAGAAGAAATAGCGCATCTGGAAGAAACGAATATCTACAAGGCCCTCTATTCTTTTCAGAAAAAAGGAGTCATTAGCTTAATTAAAATGCTCCAAAAGTTTAATGGAGCCATCTTAGCCGATGCCGTCGGATTGGGCAAGACATGGACTGCCTTGGCCGTGATGAAATATTTTGAAATGAAAGGATATACCGTTCTCCTGCTATGTCCTAAAAAACTTTCCCACAATTGGCTGCAATACAAAGTGGGACAACAAAGCCGATTTGAAAAAGACGAAATTGATTTCTACATCCGATACCACACTGACCTACAGCAAGACCGTTTTGACAGCTACGGGGATAAAAGCCTACGCTATTTCAAAACCAGACAGAAATTATTAATCGTCATTGATGAAAGTCACAACCTGCGGAACGATAAATCCCTACGGTACAAATTTTTGGTGGACGAGTTATTAATGCCCGCTGACAAAAGCAGGGATGTCAAAGTGTTGCTACTGTCCGCAACGCCAATTAATAATAAACTCATAGATATCAGGAATCAATTCAAGCTTATGACCAAAGGGCGGGATGACGGCTTTAAAGACACGGAATTGGAAATTGAGAGCCTGGAAGATATTTTCAGAATTGCACAAAAACATTATAACGATTGGACCCGAAATAAGGAGAGAAAAATTGCTGACTTTACTGCGAAACTCCCCAAGAAGTTTGAAAAATTGACGGATGCCTTGATTGTGGCGCGAACCCGGAAACTCGTTGAGGGGGAATTCGGCGAGCTGAATTTCCCCAAAAAAGAACCTCCTATCAATGAGTACATTACTACTGAAAATATGGGCAATCTAAAGTCATTTGAAGAAATTCTGGAAGCCATACGAATTAATCTTACCGCCTACCGACCTGCCGATTACATAGAGAACGTTCCCCCTAAAAGTGTATTAAGTGATGAAAAGCAACGCCAAGAATTCCTCGTGAAAATGATGTATATCCTTTTGATTAAACGACTGGAATCCAGCTGGTTTTCATTCAAAAATACCATTGAAAATATTTGGACCCACCATATTAACACTTTAAGGAAAGTGGAGCAATTTTTACAAAATAAAACGGATTATGATATCGCGGATGCTTTCACTGAAGAAGACAAAGAAGAAATTGAAGAAACAGCGGCTGAATTGAACGAATACTCCGATACCTCTTTGTTCATTGGCAAAAAAAGGCCGATTCGGCTTTCGGACATAACAAGTATTAATTCATTTAAGGAAGACTTGGAAGCGGACATTAAAAAGTTATCGGAATTAATGGAAAATCTGAAATTGTTTGAAGCTGATTTCCATGCGGGTATAGTAGAAGACAAAAAACTGAATAAACTCATTGAACACATTATTGACAAACAAAAAAATTGCCTCAATAAAAAAGTGCTCGTGTTTACTGCTTACAAGGACACGGCCAAATTTTTGTATGAGCAATTGAAGAAAAGGGGCATAGTCCACGTAGCTTACGTTTCGGGGACCATCAGTGAGTGCTACGATGGCTACTCAGGTGAAAAGTTTGAACCCCTCTTGGAACGCTTTGCCCCATATACAAAACTTTTCAATCAAAAGGATTGGTCCGACCTGTATCATAAACATTTAGGGGAACAATCCGAATATTATCAAAATGGTCAATGGAAAGTACCTTATCAAAAGTGGCTTGAATTAATTGAAGCACACGAGCCCTCCACCTATTCAAAAATTGAACGGCCAATTGATGTGCTCATTGCCACCGATTGCCTGAGCGAAGGACAAAACTTGCAGGATTGCGATATGGTGATCAACTACGATATTCACTGGAATCCGGTGCGCCTCATTCAGCGGATGGGCCGTATTGATCGCCTGGGTTCACCTAACAAAACCATTCGAGGGATCAACTTTTGGCCCGGCAAAAACTTTGAAGATTATCTCAAACTGAAATCTAGAGTAGAACGACGTATGGCTCTGATGACCGTGGTAGGTACAGAGTTGGAAGATAAGTTGACGCCAGAACTGGAAGAAATGATCCAGGAAAATCCGCTGTTACCCAAACAAGCCCAAAAAATGCTAGAACAACTGCAAATGACCT
>JANWWQ010000046.1 GCA_025055635.1 Flavobacteriales bacterium | reverse complement strand
ACGCCCAATTTGTAGCCGATGAAGTTTTGATAGATGGAGTAGTAGGCGCTCAGGTCCACATACACCCGCTTGAATAAGGTGCCGCGGTAGCCCACTTCTGTCGTCCAAACCCTTTCGGGACGCACAGGCTTGATGACCATGTACTCCAGGCGCGAGGTATCTAAATGGTCAAAATAATCCACGAAGGAGGGCACCGTAATGAGGTTGCGAAAACCGCGCAGGTTACCCAGCAAAATGGCCCGTCCCACGTTGTAGTACAGATACTGGTCAGCCAGTGTGGGATTCCTGATGGCCGAAGCAAAAGATAGACGCAGGGTATGTTCTTTCTGAGGAGTATACACCACAGATAAGGCCGGCGACCACAATAAAGGAAAGTTTACGTTTTTGTCCAGGCGATGGGCCATGTTCAGCTTCACCTTGCCCAGACGGGCTTCTAAACCGGCATAAAGACCGCCCTCGTAATTCCGGATCACGCGTCCGCTGGTATCAGAAAATATCGTGCCCCGGGAATTAGGCATGTACAGACGGAAGTTGGCCCCCGCTGTGAGGTCCATGAGCGTGCCGATTTTGAACTTATATTCTCCGTGGGTGTGCCATAGGGCCGAACGGTCAAAGAAGCGCGCCCCCCCTCGCCCCAAAGGCCGGCTGGTAATGCCTGCAAAAGCCGTGTCAAATTCATAGGAACCAGCCGGGAAGTAGGGGTAAATGCCTAAGCCACCGGCCAAGCCCTGGTTGCTGTTAGCGTAGGCCCGCGCCATCTGGTGCCACTTCCAAAGGGAATCCTTATACATATTCAGCACCTTCAAAGCACTGTCTATGAATCTCGGATCACCCGCAAACGAAGGCGCCGGAAACCCCGGTAGCTGCCACACTTCCTGGCCCGGTAAGGCAAAATTTATTTGGTAGTAGTTGCTATAGTCGTTGTACCATTTATTGTTGGGTTTACAATTGTTTTGAAGCATGAAGGCCGTCACCACGGCATCGTAGCTCTTGCCGGCGTCCTCGTGCGTGGCATAGGTTCGTAAAAACCATTTATCTTTCTCCCTTACCTCCAGCCGATGCTGAAAAAACAGCACATCCTTGAGCCGAAAGCGGTTTTCGCCCTGATACACCGTAGTGCCAAAACTGAAGCTGGAGCTGGCAAGCAGCTCCACTTTAGGGCTGAGCATGCCATGCAGGGCCACGTTGCTTTTGATGTTTTCCACTTCATAATCCACCAGGTCCACCTCGCGGTACCCATCCCGATAAATTACACCTAGGCCTGGATACAGTTTGAATTCCGAACTATCGCTGATAAAGTCGTTTTTACCGCCCAGGTACTCGTCCCCGTATCGGTTCACGGCATCGTAGCCGCCTGGATTATCAGGGCCTGCCTTCGAATCCGTAGCCGGCGCATAGTTGGTAGCTTCCCAGTCGCGCGCCCGCATGTAATAGGCGTTCACTTTATAGGCAAACACATCACGGCCCGCGCGGTTCTGAAACTTATGAGCCCAGCGCAGTCCTCCTTCAAAAAGAGATCTCTCCCCCATTTTTACCAATACATTTAATCCTGGAAATTCAAAAGGACTCTTCGTTTCCATGTTGATGACCCCATTGAAGGCATTAGGGCCAAAGTAGGAAGAACTGGCGCCTTGAATCAATTCCACTTTTTTCACATCCAGTTCTGGCGAGCCCAGAAAATTGCCCAGCGAAAAGTTGAGTCCCGGACTCTGATTATCCACCCCGTCAATCAGCTGCAGGGACCGCACCGGTGAGGTGCTGTTAAAGCCCCGCGCATTGATCACCTTAAAGCCAAGACTAGCGGCCGTAATGTCCACACCTTTCATATTGGCCAGGCCGTCGTAAAAGTTACCCGCCGGGGTCTCCCGGATGGCAATCAGATCCAGCGACTCCACAGTGAGAGGCTGCTCCTGTTGCTTCTGGGTAATCCGGCTGTCTTCAATGTCAATAGACTGCAGAAAAATCTTGTCCGCTTTCAGGGAAATTTCTATTTTCTGATCTGCCGACCGCACTTCGTAATCTGTTTTCTTAAACCCGATAGAACTAACATTGAGCGTCACGGGCAAGCGCTGTACCTGCAGGGAAAACCGACCCTCCGTATCTGTGGCCACTCCTTTGCTGGTCCCTTTCACCACAACCGCCGCCCCGATCACTGGTTCTTGGGTTTCGGCATCTACCACCCGCCCTTTTATAGTCACCTGTGCCCAGGGAGTGGGAACGCCCCCCGTGATGACCATTGCCAAAAGCCCAAGCCACCGAATTTTGCAGGAAACCATTTGCGCAAAGCTACTCGGCAAACGTATTGCCCCAAAATGGCTAGATTACGAAAAAAGCCAATATATTTTTAGCAGATCTTTTGGCGGACATGCCCCGTGCGGGTCGGTGGCCGGTGGGTCAGCCTTCGCTCCGCTCGGAAGCTGGTGGTCGCCGCCCCGCAGGGTTCGGGCTAATCCGGGTCCCGCATTCGCTCCGGCAATCCTTGCCTATGGGGCCAAGGCCCGCCGGCAAGGCAGTGCCGCCTTCGGCCGTCCATCGCATCCCTCACGCAAGCGGCTTCCAATCGCCGATCAGCCTATGCCCGTTTCCCAAACCTCCAAAATTGCGTCCTCCCCGCAGCATCTTTTTTCCGGAATCCATGCCCAAAAACCAAGATCCTTCCCCACCCTCCGAAGCTGTAGAAAACTCCTATATTTGCGGCCACTCAGCTAAAAAAGTTAGGCAACTAATTGTTATTCAAAAATTTATGCAGAATAAAGGCTTTTTTCAGTTTCTCACAGTCATATTCGCCCTGGCTTGCCTGTACCACCTCTCCTTCACTTTCCTGACCCGCAAAGTGGAGCGAGAAGCCTCCGAGTATGCTGGCGGAGATCCAGTCAAAGAAAAGGCATACCTAGACTCCGTTGCTGACGAAAAAATCTTCGGACTGGTTACTTACCGCTATGCCAAGCTGCGCGAAATGAACTTGGGGCTAGACCTCAAAGGGGGTATGAACGTCACCCTGGAGGTGAGCGTCCCTGACCTCCTGCTCGCCATGGCCAACTATACGGAAGACCCCGCCTTTCACCAGGCCTTGGCCCGTGCCAGCGAATTGCAACGCAAGCAAGGGGGCGACTACATCACCCACTTCATCAACGCCCTAAAAGAACAGGACCCCAATATTTCCCTGGCCTCCCCCACCCTCTTTGGCCATAAAGATCAAGAACGCATTAATTATAAAATGAGCAACGAGGAGGTGGAAGCTATCCTCCGTCAAGAAGCTGAAACTGCCGTTGATCGTACCTATGAGGTATTGCTGAACCGCATTGACAAATTTGGCGTCACCCAACCCAACATTCAAAAACTGGAGGGCTCCAATCGCATCCTAGTGGAGTTGCCTGGTATCAAAGATCCCAAACGGGCTGAACAACTCCTGCAGGCCACTGCCAAGCTGGAATTCTGGGAAACCTACGACATGCGCAAGCTGATCGCACCCCTGCAAAAAATAAACGACTACTTAGCCAAGCTGCAGGTAGCTGAGGACTCCGATACTACTGGCACCTCTGGCCGCGACACCCTGCCTTCTTCTTCTTCGGCTGCCCTGGCCCAAGGAGATTCGGCTTCTGCCGGAGATACCGCCAGCTTACAGACACAGGAAGAACTCCTGAAAGCCAACCCGCTTTTCAGTATTTTACAGTTGGCCCGCTTTCGCAACACCGAAACGGGTGCCGAAGAGTTCATGGAAAGTCCCATAGTTGGTTACATCCATCTGAAAGACACAGGTCGGCTTAATCGCTACCTAAGAATGCCCGCAGTGAAAAGCCTCTTGCCCCCTGATGTAAAGCTTCTGTATGGTCATAAAGCAGAGAATGGTTATCTGCCCGTGTACGGCATCTGGGTGCAGCGACGCGACAAAAAAGCGCCCTTGGAAGGCGATGTCATCACGGACGCCTCATTTCGGAAAAATGAGCAGGGCGCCGGCTTCATGGTGGAAATGTCCATGAATGCCGAAGGCGCTGAAAAATGGGCTAAAATCACGGAGGCCAATGTGGGTAAAGCCGTGGCCATTGTGCTGGATGATGTGGTGTACTCTGCCCCCGTGGTCAATGAAAAAATACCCAATGGCCGCAGCAGTATCACCGGCAATTTTGATTATGAGGAGGCCAAAAGTCTGGCTTCTGTTCTAAAAGGAGGCAAGCTGCCCGTGCCGGCCCGCATTGTCGAAAAAGCTGTCGTGGGGCCCTCATTGGGTGCCCAATCCATCCGCTCAGGGCTCTTGTCCATGATTGTGGCTCTTGTGGTTGTGTTGATATACATGGCCTTTTATTACAATCGCTCAGGCCTGGTAGCTGATGTGGCGCTGTTTGCCAACATCCTCTTCCTCACCGGAACCCTGGCCGCCCTGAATACCACTCTTACCCTTCCAGGTATCGCTGGTATTGTGCTCACTTTCGGCATGTCTGTTGATGCCAATGTGTTGATCTTTGAAAGAATTCGCGAGGAGCTTGCGGGGGGCAAGGGACTGCGCCTGGCCCTGAGCGACGGCTATCAGAGGGCATATAGTTCTATAGTGGACGCTAACGTGACCACCCTTCTTACAGCCATCGTGCTCATGGTGTTTGGCGCAGGCCCTGTGAAAGGCTTTGCCGTGGTGCTCTTCGTAGGAATATTGACCTCGCTTTTTGCCGCCATTTTTGTTACTCGTCTCATTTTTGAAGCCCTCCTAAGCCGTAAAAAAATCGTTGACTTTGAAACCAAACTCACAGCCAATGCCTTCCGCAATATCAAAATTAATTTCCTAAGCAAGCGCAAAGCATTTTACGGCTTCTCCACGGCTCTCATTGCCGCCGGTATAGTGTCCTTTTTTACTAAAGGCTTCAACCTTGGCGTGGATCTCAAAGGGGGGCGCACTTACACCATCTCCTTTGACCAACCTGGTATTTCCACCACAGACCTGGCTAAAGCCCTTGCCATTCAGTTGGGCGAAGAGCCCGTAGTAAAATACTTCGGCTCCACAGACAAAGTCAAGGTCATCACAGATTACAAATACGAGGAAAGCTCTCCCGCCGTGGAAGAGGAGATCGTTCAGAAACTTTATGAAGCCGCCAAACCCTTCTACGCCTCCCCCCCCACTCTTGAACAATTTGCCGACGAAGATTCCGGTATTGGTATTACCAGTTCCGAAAAAGTCGGCCCCACAGTAGCTGGAGATACAAAAACCAAGAGTATCTATGCCATCATTTTTGCTCTGATTATAATGTTTATTTATATCGTATTTCGTTTCCGCGGCTGGCAGTTTGGTTTAGCGGCCACCGCCGCCCTCATGCACGACGTATTGATTACTTTGTCGTTCTTCTCGCTCTTAGAGGGCATCATGCCTTTCTCCATGGAAATTGACCAAACCATCATTGCCGCCGTGCTCACAGTGATTGGCTACTCCATCAATGATACCGTTGTGGTATTTGACCGTATACGGGAATACTTCACGGAACATAATAGAGGTGCCATGCAAGAGTTGATAAACTCTGCGCTCAACTCCACTCTAAGCCGTACATTTAATACCTCTATTACAACATTGTTGGTGTTGCTCATTATTTTCATTTTCGGTGGGCCGGCAATCAAGGGGATGTGTTTCGCTTTGCTCGTGGGTATTGGTGTGGGAACATACTCCAGCGTGTGCATCGCCTCACCTCTGGTACTTGATCTTGGACTAAAAACCCGGCAAACGGTACCCCAAGCCTAATCCCTCCGGATCTTGTTAAGGCCTATAATTTTGCCTTGTGTTCACAGGGCTTCTTAACGTCAGCGAAGGGGAACTCCTGCTCATAGCCCTTGCGGCCTTATTGCTTTTTGGCAGTAAAGGACTTCCTGACCTGCTCCGATCATTTGGCCGAGGAATCGCACAGATTCGCCAGGCCTCAGAAAATGTCCGGTACGAGATACGCCGGTCCATGTATGAGGCCGAGATGGAGCTACAAAGACGAAAATTTGAAATAGAAAAGGCTGTTCAAAGCTCTCCTGAAAATCCCTGCCCCAATCAAATTCCTACAGAGAGTAGCAACAAAGAGAACCCTTCCAACGTTCCCAATTGAATTTTGATATTCCCCATTACAAATATAATTTAGCGACTTGATTTTTAGTAGGTAATTCATGAAACCACGTTTCATTCCACTGTCTTTGGCTTGTTTTCTTGTGGGGCTGAGCGCTAATGCCCAGTGCGACAGCAAGTACACTACAGAAGCTGATAAGGCTTATCGTGGAGGCTTTTATTTTCAAGCCCTGGAATTATATGAAAAGGCTAAAGACAAAGCTAAAAAAGACAAGCCCGCATCTGCCTGTGTAGCCTTCATGATGGCTCAGTGCAATCGTAAACTTGGTGACTATAAGAAGGCCTTTTCGTTGTATCAGAAAGCCCAAAAATTGGGGTACGAGGATCCAAGAGTTTCTTGGTTCATGGCTATCATGTATAAAAACCAGGGATTGTATGAAGAAGCACTGGCTGAGTTTCAGAACTACAAAAAACTCAACCCCAACGATCCCAAAGCCGACCAAGCTATTGAATCTTGTAAAAACGCAGCTCATTGGCGCAAAAATCCCACCTGCTACAACGTTGAAAACATAAAATCACTCAATTCACGTGACAACGATTTCTCTCCCATTTATGCCAGCCGTAAAAGTGATGTGCTTATTTTTTCCAGCAGTCGGGAAGGCGCTAAAGGCAAGCCTGATGGCGTAATGGGCCTCATCCCGGAAGATCTTTTTGAAGCCAAAATTTCTAAAAAGGGGACCTGGAGCGCTCCCATTCCACTTGGAGAAGAAATTAATACGAAGGAGGGTGAAGGGGCCGCCGCCATGAATAAGCGATTCAACGTGATGTATTTCACCCGCTGCAGTCAAGATAAAAAATCCAAAGTGGGCTGCCAGATTTACGAAGTGAAGAAACAAGGCCAAAAATGGGCCGAACCTACCAAAATTGCCCTTGCCCCTGATTCCTGTGTGGTGGGCCATCCCACTATCTCCGCTGATGGCCAATATATGATCTTCTCCTCCAACATGCCCGGAGGGAAGGGAGGCATGGACCTTTGGATAGCCAAATACGATAAAAAGAAAAAAACCTTCGCCGATCCAGTCAACCTCAAAGAAATTAATACCGAATTCAATGAAATGTACCCATACCTCAGAGCCGACGACAAACTCTACTTTTCCTCAGACAGAATTGAAGGAATGGGTGGTTTAGATATTTACAGGTGTGATTTTATCAGTGAAGGCAAATGGGGCAAGCCCATCAATATGCGTTATCCCATCAATTCCGAAGGCGACGATTTTGGGATCGTATTTGAAGGAACCGATGAAAAAGGTATGTTCACATCTAACCGGAAGGGAGGTAGAGGTAAGGACGATATTTATTCTTTTAACATTACAAAGGCTTCAGTTAACGTGGTTGTGACAGTCAGGGATATAGACACCAAGAAACCTATACCAGGGGTTAAAGTCTCTTTTGTTAACAGCAGTGGCGAAACAAAGGACCTCACTACCGATGCTTCCGGAAAAGTGAATTTGGACCCGGCCCAATATGGAGAAACTTACGAATTAAAAGCTTCTAAGGATAATTACTTCAATGCCACAGGTTCTGCTTCCACCAAAGGTATTGACCCGCTCGTGACATGTAAAGATACTACCGTGTATGCCGAAATTTTAATGAAAACCTCCGATGTCCCCCTCAATTTTGAGGTGTTATTTTACTATGATGAAGCCGAATTCTATCCTGAGTATAAAGACACTTTAGATAAAATTGTGCGAATATTGAAAGAAAATCCGACCATGCGCGTGGAATTGGGGGCCCACACCGATTCACGGGGGCGTGATGACTACAATAAAAATCTTTCTGAGCGACGCGCCAAGCGGGTTGTTGAATATATTGTTTCCCAAGGAATTGAAGCGGAGAGGTTGAAGGCCATTGGATACGGGGAATCGCAACCGCGTGTCATGGAAATGGATATGGGTATTCTAAAGAAAGGCCAAAGACTGGACGAAGCTTTCATCAACAGTCTACCCACAGAAGCCGACCGTGAGTTGGCCCATAAGCTCAACCGGCGCGTGACCCTGAAAAAAATTGACAATAACTACAAACCCAAAACGCCTCCCCCTTCTCCGAAAAAAGATACCGACGATCAGTAACGAAATGTTTAGATGTGGGGCGCTTCCTCCTCCGGGAAGCGCCTTTTTCTTTACATGATGAGCTCCGAATTCTCCTACTACGAAAAGCGCGGCGTGTCGTTCACAAAGAGCGACCTCCATCAGGCCTTGCGTCACGCCGATCCGGGATTGTATCCCGATACTTTTTGTAAAGTTTTATCCGACCCCTGGGAAGCCGGAGTGGAACATGCCCTCTTGCTTCACTCCGACACGGCCGGCACAAAAACCATCCTGGCATACTTGTATTGGAAAGAGACCGGAAACCTGTCCGGCTTTGAAAAGGTAGTTCAAGATGCCTTGGTAATGAATACGGACGATATGGCGTGTGCCGGTTGCACGGGACCATACCTCGCCTCGGCCATCTTGAGTCGCAACAAGAAATGCATTCCTAGCGAAGTTTTGAGCACCATTATCCGTGCCCAGGAGGCTTTTTGCGAAAAAATGGCCCACTTTGGAATGGACATCCACATGGCCGGTGGCGAAACCGCCGATGTGGGTGACGTACTGCGCACGCTGGACGTTGGATACACGCTTTTTGGCCGTTTAAAACGCAACCAAGTGGTGCACATAGACATTCGCCCCGGGGACATCGTAGTGGGATTTGCTTCTTTCGGTCAATGCGCCTGGGAAGAGGCCTATAACAGTGGGATTGGAGCCAATGGCCTTACTTCAGCCCGCCATGACCTTTTGCACCATAAGTATTACACCCTTTATCCGGAAACTTTTTCGCCAGAGCTTACCGAAAATGTTGTATATCAAGGACCTTATTTCCTCACCGATAAGCCCCTCCAAGATCTTCCCGATGTGGGTTCTCTGCTTCTGAGCCCCACTCGCACATATGTGCCTCTCATCCGGTCAATACTCAATGAATTTCGGGACCACCTGCACGGTTTAATTCATTGTACCGGTGGCGGCCAGACCAAAGTTTTGCGTTTCCTCAAGGGTGTGTGTGTGGTGAAGGACAACCTCTTTCCACTCCCACCACTGTTTGAATTGCTCCGGCTTCACGGTAAAACTCCTTTGGCCGAAATGTTCCAGGTGTACAATATGGGCCACCGACTTGAAGCCTACATAAAACCCGAAATAGCCGATCAGGTCATTGCTTTAGCGGATACCCTGGGCATTGAGGCACGCGTAGTGGGACATTGTGTTTCCTCAGGCAAACCTGGCGTTGAGATACATTATCAAAATGAACGATTTTTTTATTCTGCCCCATGATCGCTGAAAAACTGACAGGAATAGAAAACCGTTTCCAAGAATTGGAAAAAATGCTGGCCGACCCTGAAGTGGTGGCCGATATTCAGAAATTTTCAAAGCTTCACAAGGAATACAAGCACCTGGAACCGATTGTAGAGGCCAGTAGACGCCTGCGCCAGGCCTTAATAGCCGCAGAAGAAGCCCGCCGGATACTTGAGACGGAAAAAGACAGCGAACTGAGGCAGTTAGCCTCTGAGGAATTAGAGATTCAAAAACATAACATCCAAGAATTGGAAAAGCACATAAGCAATCTGTTACTGCCCCAGGATCCCGAGGACAACTGCAACGCTATCGTAGAGATCCGGGCTGGTACAGGGGGAGACGAGGCTTCCCTCTTTGCAGGGGATCTGTTCCGAATGTATCAGCGCTACTGTGAAAGGCGCGGATGGAAGGTGAGTATTGCGGACTACAATGAAGGAAATACAGGCGGATTCAAGGAAATCATCTTTGAGGTGGAAGGCAAGGGCGCCTACGGCGTATTGCGTTACGAAAGCGGCGTACACAGAGTGCAGCGCGTACCCCAGACCGAAACCCAGGGCCGTATCCACACCTCAGCAGCCACCGTAGCCGTTTTTCCAGAGATGGAAGAGGTGGATATAGAGATTAAGGAAAGCGATATCCGCATGGAAACAGCCAGAAGCGGAGGAGCCGGCGGCCAGAACGTAAATAAGGTTGAGACGAAAGTAATGCTCACACATGTGCCCACTGGAATCGTAGTGGTCTGCCAAACTGAACGCACCCAAATGGCCAACCGCATCAAAGCCCTCAAGATGCTGAAAGCCAAACTTTACGACATGGAGCTTTCCAAAAGACAGGCGGAACTGGCCCAAAAGCGTAAACTCATGGTGAGCACCGGTGACCGGAGTGCCAAAATCCGCACTTACAATTGGCCCCAAAGCCGGGTCACCGACCACCGCATCAACTATACCTCCTATAATCTGCAAGGTATTTTAAATGGTGACCTAGATGAGCTCATAACCCGCCTCCGAAGTGTGGACAATGCCGAGCGTCTGCAAGCTGAAAGCGTTTCAATGTAAAGGATACTCCGCCCACAATACAAGCTTTTAAAGTTTCAGAAGCTTTCGGATACGATGGTATATTTCCGTGTTTTCCATGATGCCTGAAAATTTATCAGCTCCTGGACCATAGGCAAAGACTGGCACCATACAAAATGTGTGGTCTTTGGTCACGAATTCCCCTCCGATGTTTTCTCCTTTCAGGTTGCCCTTAGTAAGCCCAAAACCCCCTGTCTCATGGTCGGCGGTAACCACCACCAGGGTCTGCCCATCTTTCATGGCGAAATCCAAAACATTTTCAATGGCATCGTTGAAATCCAACATTTCGCTTATAATATACTGATCATCGTTGGCATGCCCACCCCAGTCAATCTGAGAACCCTCCACCATTAGAAAGAAGCCTTTGGGATTGCGATTTAGAATCTCTAAGGATTTTACCGTGAATTCAGGCAGAAAGGGTCCGCGCCCCTCGCTCACACGGGGCAGGCCATCTTCTGCGGCCAGACACACCAGTCGGTCCGCACGGCTGCCCAAAGCCTGCCGCCAGTCTGTATAAACATCGTAGCCCATGATTCTAAAGGCCTCCAACAGGTTGCGACCATCACTCCGGGCTTCAAAATACCTCCGCCCACCACCAGCAAATACTTCCACCCGCACTTTTAGCATGTCGTTAGCAATCTCCTCTTGCATCTTCCGATCCGGCTGATGGGCGTAGAAGGCTGCCGGCGTCGCATCGGTTATGGAAGAGGTGGCAATTAGCCCGGTGGAATAACCTTCCTCTTCCAACAGTTCCAGAATAGTACGCAAAGGCCTTCGGTTGGTATCAACAGCAATAGCCCTGTTATACGTTTTCTGGCCACAGGCATAAGCTGTGGCTCCCGCAGCTGAATCCGTAATCAGGTCCCGCGCTGAAGCCGTCTTCACCAGTCCAACGACTGGAAATTTTTCCAGAGCGATGCGGTTTCCGTTGGCGTACATGCCGGCCGTGATTTGGGCCAAACCCATGCCATCCCCTATCATCAGGATGACATTGCGGGGCTTCACTTCCCGTGACATCCTGCGGTTTACCTGCGTTCTGTCCCGAGGAGATGAGGGTTTGACCTGAGCTTCTAAAGGCCCCTGACCCCAGAGACAATATCCTAAGAGGAGAATTAAAACCTTAAGTTTCACTTCGGACAATGTAAGTGCAGCCAAAAATAGCCGGAATGTGTGTCTTTGAGGGTCTTCTTTTGTTAAAAAGTATTTCGGACACGTGAAAAAAGCAGCCAACACCATGGGCCTACCGCATTCCAAAAGCTTGCGCGTATAGCCGCTCAAAATCCTCACGGCTCACAGGAACGGGATTGTTGGGATGGGCAAAATCCTGAACCGCCAAATCCACCAGGGCAGGAATGAGTTTCTCTGGTACCCCGGTATCCCCCAGGGAGGGCGGGATACCGATAGAAGCATTCAAACTTCTTAAAAAATCCGGTATGTGCTCCCCGCTAGGCAATCCCAAACGTTGGGCCATCCGATCAAATTTCTCCGTACAATAAGTCCGATTAAAGCCCATCCCCACGGGCAGATTGATGGCATTAGCCAGGCCATGATGCATATCCACCAGTGTACTGAGGGGATGGCTGAGGCTATGCACAACTCCTAAACCCTTCTGGAAGGCTATAGCACCCATCATGCTACCCAGAAGCATGAGGGCGCGGGCCTTTTCGTTGCGGGGCTCTTCCACAGCCGTTCGGATGTTTTCCACGATGAGGGCCATGCCTTCCAACGCCACTCCGTCACAGATAGGATGGAAATTGCGGGCCAGGAAAGCCTCCATATTATGCGTGAGGGCATCCATACCCGTCGCAGCGGTAGGACCAGGCGGTAAATCGTAAGTCAGTGTGGGGTCAGCAAATACCCGTCGGGCCATTAGCCTTGGAGAGAATAGGATACGCTTGCGATGGGTCTCGTCTTCACTAATTATGGCGCTGCGGCCCACTTCACTGCCCGTTCCAGCCGTTGTAGGCACCGTGTAAAAAGGGGGGATGGGCTCCGTCACAAAGCGTTCTCCCCCCTTCAAGTCATCATAGTCAAAAAGGTCGCGCGTGTGATGTACAGCAAGAGCCACTGCACGGGCCACATCTAAAGCAGCCCCGCCTCCCACCCCCACAATGCCCTCACATTCCCCATCAACATAAGCCTGGCGTCCTCTCAAAACATCTGATTTTACAGGGTTTTTATGAATATCTTTCCAAACGACAGACGCAATGCCCGTAGATTCTATGCTGTCGCGAATCCGATGAAAAAATTCCAACTCCCCTACGATGGGATCGGTGACGAGTAAGACCCGGGATAGCCCTTCCTCCTTGAGGAACGGTGCTATTTCCCGCCACACACCACAGCCAAAACGTATGAGGGTGGGAAAATTGAACTGATAAATCCGTCCATTCTCGTATCTGTCGGGAATCATAAAAATTTACAGTTTTTTTTGTTGGCCGTAGGGACTCCACACTACCCTTTGGCTAAAACCAGCTCGGAGCTCTACGGTTTGCGAAATTAAATAAACAGCCTCAGGGGGTTTTTCCCGGCGAATTTCGCCCGTATCCCATCGCCCGTTCTCATTCTGGTCGTAGATTATTCGTAGCCGATAACGGCCGGCTGGCAGCTCGCCCAAGAAAACTTCCCTACCCTCGTAAGCTTTAAGGGAAGGTTGTAGGCGCTGGAGTTTTTCATCTAATATTTCCACAAGCAGTGGCCCTTGCGTGTAACTGGTATCTTTCACCAAAAGGGAGAGACCGCAAAAGGCGCCGGAAGGCAAAGTTCGGAAAACAAAGCCCAGCGAATCATTGGGAATACCCTGCCAGCTGCGGAGCGCCCCTCTGCGCAGTACAAGTTTGTATTCTTTATCAGGAAGCAGAAACGGGCGCCATTGAACTCTATGCAGCGAAGTTTCCGCTATTTCCGTAGGTGGCCCGGTAAGGACCTGGCCCCCTGAATACCACTCAATCAGGTTTGGGTCGGCGATTGATACAGGTTCTGAAAATTCTATCCAAAAAGTTTGTCGATAATCAGTACCAGAAGGTCGGATGGCAGTGCTCACCACTTGCAGGCGACTACCACCCTTTCGCCAGCGTCCAGAATTAAATTTGGTAGTGACTTTTAGTGTGTCCGGGAAATCTCTTTGTTCGTAAAACACAAGCCACAACCAAGTGAGGGGCTGCCCAGGCTCCTGAAAATACACCCAGGCGCTATCTCCCCATGAATTTGTAGTTTGCCAAATAGCGAGGGTGTCCACTGACAGAGGAAGCACTTTCACCTGATAACTCGGAGACAAGGGATAGGCAATCAGACCAGGCTTCTCGTAGGTAAGCATAGGCAGTGAAAGACTTTCTGGAGCCTCCCGAAACACGTTCACATGGATGTTCTGAGCTTTCCCGGCTTCCAACTCCATGGGATGAAAACCCACCATTTCACCGGGTCGGTCGTACACAAAGGTGTTGTTCTCTTCTTTCAGGGCCGCTATTCTGTACAATCCCTGGCGCAGGAAACGCAACCTGAAACGCCCTTCGCTGTCAGTGCGCACATAATACATGGGGTGAACCTTCAAAACCTGCCCAGGGGATAGCGTGTCGGGGTACAGCATTACTTTTACATCTCTTAGAGGCTCCAGATGAGGTAAAGCGATCACCTGACCAGACAACTCAGCGGTATCCAATCTATCACCGGTAGAAAAAACATAAAAAAAATCTCTACACACATTGCCTTCATTCAAATCAGCCACTGCATTTCCAAATTGGATAAGATAAGTGGTTTGGGGACGCAGCGTTTCCTGCGGCAATCTGACAATGAGCCTGCGACCCTTGGCAATGACCTGTAGATTACCTTCCAGAGGAGGAGATACGAGTATTTCCCTATTAGGATCTTTCAACTGAATGTATTCATTAAATCGAATGACAATATTCTTTGCCGAAAAGTTCGTTGCAGCCGAGTCTGGTGTGTAACGCAAAGCCCGGGGTGGCAAGGTGTCCAGGTCTCCTCCGCTCAGGGGAACGATCCGGGCACACCCTCCCACAAGCAGGAACGAACTGATCAAGAGGGCAGGCTGATATTTCAGGATAGCCGCCACCATATTTCCCCAAGGCGCCGACAAAGGGTTTCTAGGTGTTGTACATCGCAGCTATCAAACGCACTGAATTCCGTGCTGTCCACGTCCAGCACGGCTACCACATTCCCACCAGGCAAACAAACAGGAACCACTATTTCAGAATTGGATAAAGGACTGCATGCAATGTGGCCTGACCACAGGTGCACGTTAGGCACAACCAATGTCTTTGCCTGTGCCCAAGCGGCTCCACAAACCCCCTTCCCAAAGCCAATCCGGCTACAGGCTAAAGGGCCCTGAAAAGGACCGAGCACCAGCCAATCACCCCGCACTAGGTAAAAACCCGTCCAGTGGAACGGAAAAGTGTGATGGAGTAGGGCGCATGTGTTAGCCAGCAACGCAACCCGGTCGCCTTCATCCCGAGCTAAGCCTTCCCATAGTTGCAAAACCTTTTCATAAAGCGCAACCTTTTCTTCCACATCCACGGGGCAAAGCTAAACGGACTCACCGATGCCCGAAAGCTGAAGCCATAACTGCAACACTTATAAGGTCGGCACCTGCGGCAACGAGCGCCCGCCCACAGGCCTCCACCGTAGAGCCTGTAGTCAACACATCATCCACCAGCAACACGCGCAATCCTTTCACGGAAACAGGACAGCAGAAAGCATCCTTCACATTCTCCCACCTTTGTCTTTGGTTCATTCCTGTTTGGGAGCGTGTATGCCTAACACGTTCTACAAGATGCGTTTCCATGGAAATCTGCAATGCATTCGCAAGTCCTTTGCCAAAATGCTCACTCTGATTGTAGCCCCGGCTTTTCAATTTTTTAGGATGGAGAGGTACAGGCACCACAACATCTACAGGCCAATCCCGCTGTATCTCGCGCATAGCCGAACCCAACCAGCGACCCACCCGTTCCGCAAGGTGTGTGCATTGATGATATTTAATAGCGTGAATTACCCTCTGTACACTTCCTCTTTTGTCAAACTTGTAATGGGCAACGACGAAACCTAGTGGCAATCGGCCATAAAACAGTCGCTCCAGGGCAATGCGCTCTTCTTTTTGTAGAGAAAAGCGCGGCAAGAGGGTGTGGCATGAAAGGCACATATCCCTTTCTTCACGCAACAAGGCAGCCCCACACGCCACGCATAAACGTGGATAAAAAAGCTCTATGAACGAAAGCCCCGTTTCCTTAATGATTTTACTCCACCTCACATTCTAAGAAGAACAATATTAAAAATAAAAAATATTCCATGCTCACTACTATTGGGGTCCTCACCAAGGGTATTAAGTTTAACTTTTTAGTGTAAAATAAGGCCAATTATTTAAATTCATAAAGATTCCTTGTTCCGGGCGTGGAAATGTTCAATACATTGTGTCAATAATCGATAAATCGGTTATTAAAATAATGTTCTAAATCACGTTTCACATTAGCCACCCACGAATAGTGGCACCCCATTTTGTTTGGGCATTCATAGTTGCCAGATAACTCTGTTATATGATTGCATCTTCGCTGCTGAAAGCGCCTGGGGTTTTCGGAGCCTTGCCAACCATCCGATGGTAGCTTTCAATAGGAGTTGTGGTATAGATGATCTTACGCAATGCCGGTAGATATTTGAAGAAATGAGTTGGTCGTCCCAGTTATGGTGCCAACTTCGGAACACTACCTTGGATTTGTCTCCCCAGGTTTTTTCAACTTCTGTTAAATAATGTTAGGCCTCTTTTACGTTAAAGGCCTGGTAAATTTTCTTAAGCGCTTTGACCATCTGGGACAAATCCTTCGCACGGATGTATTTCATACTGTTGCGCATCTGATGCACCAGGCATAGGTTGCCCCTCGGTCTGAGGAAAAATATCCTCAACGGCCAGGGCAAAACCTCTCAGATTACCCATGCAAGCCACAAAGATGTCTTTACCCCCCGCATCTTTAGCTAATGTAACAGTGGCCTCCAAAACGCCACGCTTTCATATTTGCCCAAGTAAATAACCAGCACCTCCTTTTCTCCTAGGCAGGTAACGCCGAGAACCGAATAAATGGTCTTAGT
>JANWWQ010000045.1 GCA_025055635.1 Flavobacteriales bacterium | reverse complement strand
AGGGTAAATTTCAAAATCATCGTAGGGTATATTGTCGTCGTCAGTATCCACAATTATCTGAGCGCCCTGCTTGATAGCCCAGGCATAGGCCACATTCTTGCGCGTATACGAATTTACGGGCAGGGCTTGGGAGAGCTCGGGGAAGGCCTCATTCTGCTCGGCCACGGTCATGAACCGAAGATTTTCGGCCTCCAGGCCATAGCGAAACGGCGATTTCATATCGCCCGTGACCACCACGCGGTAGCCTGGCATGGCCGTAAATTTTTTTATGGCCTCTGTGGCCTTTTGAATGCTGGTGCAGCAAACAAAAACGGGGCCTAATGAAGATTCCATCGAGTCAGTTTTACAGGATGTAAGTATAGTGTATTGGGTTTAAATTCTGAGGCAGCCGAAGCTACCGAACCTTTATGTTTTTGATAAAATGCTTCTACCTCCTTGGGATCCCAAAGGGTGATACCATGGAGACCGCGGTCTTTTTCGTACACCACTTTGGGACTGCAGAGAGGCAGCAGGGTATGCAAAGCGGGCTCCACCCACAAACGCATCTGCCCAGCGGTTTCGCTCCACTCGGCAAATTGCCGCATGGCTGGGGCGGCCACCACAAAAAATTCGGCATAGCCCGTGAGCAACGGATACGGCGGTGTGCGCCGCCTTTTCAGCCATTGCTTGATGTAATACTTTATTGCGGACCAACGCGTGGGAAAAGCTGCATTGGGCTTCTGCCAATTCAAGCGGATCTTGCCTTTCCGATAACCCATGCGCTCAAAAACTTTCCAAGCTTCCTCGGCCGGCGGAAATTTTTCCTTCCAATTAGGCGCATGATGGAAAAAAAAATCGTGCAGGTAAAAGGAATTGATAGAAGAAAAAGAATTAGTCCACCGGAAAGATAATTCGTGGACCATGCCCCAAGGATCAGGCAGAAAAGAGCTTTCCTCATCCAATTTTAAATAATCATTAAGATTATACTGTGTGAGCTCAGGATTTAGCATTAGATCATCGGCTACGACCACATAATGGGTATATTGGGGGCTAAAAATTTTGTCTATAACTTGAGGAAAATACCTTTCAAAATAAGTAGAAAGTTCATAGACAGGATAAACATGCGATGCTTTACCATTGTAAAAGGGAATGAGATGAACCCGGTCAGGGAAGCGTGAAGAAAGCAATTCCTCCAGCTTCTCAAAAGGTTCCGGATAATTGTAGTTGTGCTCAATGATGAGGAGGGGCCGAAATGAATTCATGAGAATTTATTTTTTGTGTGGCTCAAAAGAAGGCGATGTTTCCATAACAAGCTCAATTCTAGGGAAATCTTTTTTTGGAACTGAGAAACAATAAACTTTTTTCTTTGGTAAGACAATAAGCGATTGTTAAGCATCAGATGCCACACGAGTAGGCCAATTCGCTTACGTATATAGTCTTCCAACTTATCAGATTCTACGACTCTAATTAAAAATGGTATTAGTACATCTAATTCTTCAATAGTAAAATTAAAATAAATATCAGCAAATTTTCGAAAAAGCCCAATTTCCTCAAATGTAGCTTTTATACCAAATTGAGAAAATGTTCTTTGAATGATACGCAGGGTGTTGTGTAGCTGTATTTCATTGTATTTCTTTGACACACTTTGCTCATGATGGCGTACAAGGGTCAAAGGCTCCTTGAGATTCATAGCTTTGGATCTCTGGATTATTCGGGTCCACAATTCGTAATCTTCAGCGTGCTGGTAGTCTGAATCAAAACGCAAAGGGGGGGCACTTTTTATCACTGATGCCCTGAACATAGCCGAGGAATGGCAGATGCTGCAGCGATACATGAGTTGCCAGCGAATTTCCGGATCGCTGACAGGGTAGCGAACGATGCTCTGAATACTTCCAAAATTTTGAACCCAAGAGCCCACGATGCCTACCTGGGGATGTTGGAGCATGGCTTTTACTTGTTTTTCAATTCTTGAAGGATCAGCAATGTCATCAGCATCCAATCGGGCAATAAAAGTACCTCTTGCAAGTTCCAGCCCCTCGTTTAGTGTGGCTATCAGTCCCAGGTTCTCAGTTCGGCGGATATACCGAATGCGGTTATCCTGGAAACTGGCTACCACCTTGCCACTCTGATCCGTGGATCCGTCGTCTAGTACCAGAATTTCCAGGTTTCGGTAAGTTTGGTTAATGAGACTTTGTAGGGCCTCAGCCAGATGTGCCTCCGCATTGTACACGGGCAAGATTACGCTCACGAGAGGCTCGTTTGACTCGGAAAAAGGAGCCGCTTGCACAGAATTGTCGTTGGCAAAAGTAGTGAAGCACGAATTTATGTATTTTCAACATGAATTAACTTATTTACAAAATAAAAAAACATTCTTCTTACCTTCATTTTCTAATTAAAGTAACGATGGGCAATAAATTTTTAATTCAATGGATCAGCATATTTACTGTCATAAAGGGATGACGTCAAATTTTAGAATCTTCAGAGGATTTTTATGAAAAGGCTTTTTAATGATTAGCAGAGTTTTTACACAACATTTACAGACTTATGTATAGCCTTTTTTATATCTTTAATCAGCGAGGGTCCTTCATATATGAGGCCTGTGTAGATTTGCACAAGGTTAGCGCCGGCCCGAAGTTTTTCAAGGGCGTCATCGGGAGTGAGGATTCCTCCTGATGCTATAATGATAAAAGAATCACCTGCTCTGCGTCGCACGCGTTCCACTACGGCTGTGCTACGCTTTTTTAGGGGGGCACCGCTAAGCCCCCCTTTCCCCAAACGTTCTAGCAAATCGGGCCCAGTGTGCAAGCCTTCCCGAGACTCTGTAGTGTTAGTGGCAACTATGCCACTGATTCCCATCTGGAGGCACAGGTCGGTAATGTGGTCCAATTCGTCATCACTGAGGTCGGGGGCAATTTTCACGAAGAGAGGCTGGGATTTTTCGCAGGTTTTAAGTTCATTCAATGCCGCCTGAAGAATGGATCGTAAGTGTTCGGGTTCTTGCAGCTGGCGCAGGCCTGGCGTATTAGGGGAGCTGACGTTTATGGTGAAGTAATCGGCCACATCGCGCAGTTCTCTCACACACAAAGCATAATCGCGGGGAGCCTGGGCGTTATCGGTATCTTTATTTTTCCCTACGTTGACACCTATCACCATGGATTTACTTTTTCTCAGTCGCAACCGCGCTGCGGCCACTCCAGCACCCCTGTTATTGAATCCCATGCGATTGATGAGGGCTTTATCGGCTGGCAGACGAAAAAGGCGAGGACGCGGATTTCCTGGCTGAGGAAGGGGAGTGACTGTACCCAATTCGGCAAAGCCGAAGCCCAGGGCTGCCCACACATCTGGGAGCAGGGCGTTTTTGTCCATGCCGGCGGCCAGGCCTACCCGATTGGGGAAATGGAGTCCTGCCAGGGTGACGGGCTGGTTCCACTGTTCGGAGTTGTACCACCATCGGATGAGCCGTTGCAAAATTGGATGGCGTTGAGCTAGGCGCAATAAGCCCAGCATAAGTTCATGGGCCTTTTCAGGATCTATCTGGAAAAGGAGAGGTCTTAGAAAAAGTTTATACACGCGGCAAATTAACACAGAAGGGATGGCAACTTGTGGCACGGTTTTTTCGCCACGATTTTTGATGGGTGCGCGATCAAAAGAGTTTGTGTCAGTTCTTTTGACACTTCTCAGTCTGTCGCATGCCCGCACTCAGGTGGAGCTGGTGTTGGAGGGTCTTCACCCCGTTCCCTCCATGATTTTCGTGGCCGTTCACAACAACGCCCAGAGTTTCAATGGTCAGGCCGGCGAGCCCTTAAAAAAACTTAAAGTGCCTCATGAAAGCGGAACGCGGGCCACTATCCCCATCCCTGACTTGAAGGCTGGAACCTATGCTTTTCTGGTGTTCCAGGATGAAAATGGTAATAAACTGCTGGATCGAAATCTGTTAGGAATTCCTACGGAACCCTATGGCTTTTCTGGTAGTAAGGGCATGATGCTGGGTCCTCCGGATTTTGAAAAAGCTAAAGTGAAAGTAGAACCAGGCAGGGGGGCTCCAGCACGGGTTTTGATTACAATGCGATAAAATTTAAGTAGAAATTATCTTGACCAAGGCCTGATTTGAATATGCAAACCTTTGTCTTATTAAGGCCATATGGGGCCGATTATTCCGCTTTGACGTACGATTTTTCCAAATTTTTTGAAGATACCTGCTTACCGTTGTAAACCGCTGTAAGGGGCATAGAAGGAAGTGCGGAGTAAATTGAATGGGAATGTGCTTACGGAGTATGAACCCCTATTAGAATTTATTCCCGGGCAATGGCAAGCGGGCCTCAGCCTTACTTTTGCAGCACATGAAGCACATTCGTAACTTCTGCATCATCGCGCACATTGATCATGGGAAAAGCACGCTAGCCGACCGACTTCTTCAGGTGACCAAAACCGTGAGCGAGCGTGAGATGCAGGACCAAGTGTTGGACGACATGGAGCTGGAGAGAGAGCGAGGCATCACCATCAAGAGTAAGGCCGTTCAGATGGAGTATACCTACCGAGGGGAAAAGTATGTACTGAATTTGATCGATACCCCGGGACATGTGGACTTTAGCTACGAAGTGTCGCGCAGTATCGCGGCCTGCGAAGGGGCTTTACTACTGGTGGATGCTTCGCAAGGCATTCAGGCCCAGACCATAAGCAACTTGTACCTAGCCCTGGAACATAACCTTGAGATTGTGCCGGTACTGAACAAAATGGACCTGCCTTCGGCTATGCCTGAGGAGGTTAAAGATCAAATCGTGGACCTTTTGGGATGCCGACGGGAAGACATCATTCCGGCCAGCGGTAAAACGGGACAAGGGGTGGAAGAGATTCTCGCGGCCATCATTGAGCGAATTCCACCTCCTAAAGGCGACCCGGACGCTCCCCTGCAAGCCCTAATTTTCGATAGCGTATACAACAGTTTCCGAGGAATTATCGCCTATTTTCGGGTTTTTAATGGCCGTATCCGCAGAGGAGATAAAGTGGTCTTTATGTCTACGGGAAGGGAATACGTGGCGGATGAAGTGGGCACCCTGAAATTGACCTTTCAACCTAAAGACGAGATTGCAGCCGGAGATGTGGGATATATCGTGTCGGGTATTAAGAATGCCCGGGAAGTCCGGGTGGGGGATACCATCACCCACGTTGATCGGCCCTGTGCCGAACCAATTAAAGGCTTTGAAAATGTGAAGCCCATGGTGTTTGCCGGAATGTATCCCGTGGACAGCGAGGATTTTGAAGAGCTGCGCGGCGCCCTGGAAAAGTTGCAATTGAATGACGCGGCTCTCAGCTTTGAGCCTGAAACCTCGGCAGCCCTGGGATTTGGCTTCCGCTGTGGATTTTTGGGTATGTTGCACATGGAAATTGTGCAAGAACGTCTGGAGCGGGAGTTCAATATGAATGTGATTACCACAGTGCCCAACGTGAGCTACATAGCCTACACCAAAAAAGGTGAGCAAAAAGTAGTGAACACACCAAGCGACATGCCCGATCCTGTTCACTTAGACCATGTGGAAGAACCTTTTATAAAAGCCCAAATTATTACCAAACCTGAGTACATCGGACCTATTATTAATTTGTGCATTGAAAAACGGGGCATAATTAAAAATCAAAGCTATCTGACTACGGACCGAGTAGAGCTTATTTTTGAAATGCCTTTGGCCGAAATTGTATTTGACTTCTATGACCGGCTGAAAAGCATATCACGGGGTTATGCATCCTTTGATTATCATATTATTGATTATCGGGAAAGCGATCTGGTGAAGCTGGATATTCTTCTAAATGGGGATCAAGTAGACGCGTTGAGTGCCCTCATCCATCGCAGCAAGGCATACCACTTCGGGCGACGTATGTGCGAGAAGCTCAAAGAGCTCCTCCCCAGGCAACAATTTCAGATTGCCATTCAAGCTGCCATAGGTTCCAAAGTAATTGCACGAGAAACTATTTCAGCCCTACGAAAAGACGTGACCGCTAAGTGTTACGGTGGTGATATTACACGAAAACGCAAGCTCCTGGAACGGCAAAAAGAAGGGAAAAAACGCATGCGCCAGATAGGTACCGTAGAAGTGCCCCAACAGGCATTTTTGGCTGTATTGAAGCTCAACCAGTGAAGCGAAAAATTTTTTCAGGAATGGGGTCTTTTCTCTTGGAAGGCTAAGGTGGCTCGCATTACTTTTGCACATAGCAAAATAATAAAGTATCTTATTGATTTTTAAAAAGTTAAATAGTCTGTGGGCCTCTTTGATTTTTTAACGCAGGAGCTGGCTATTGACCTGGGGACAGCCAACACCTTGATTATCCACAATGACAAGGTGGTTGTGGATGAGCCTTCCATTGTGGCCCGCGATATCAAAACGGGCAAAATCATTGCCATAGGTAAAGAGGCTTTGATGATGGAAGGCAAAACGCATAGCAAAATTGAAACTATCCGTCCGCTGAAGGACGGAGTGATAGCTGATTTTTACGCCGCGGAAGAGATGATCCGCGGAATGATCCGAAAGATCAATCCCAAGCGAGGATTGGTGAAACCTTCCCTAAAGATGGTGATCTGCATTCCGAGCGGTATCACGGAAGTGGAAAAACGGGCTGTGAAAGACTCTGCCGAACATGCCGGCGCCAAGGAAGTTTATCTCATCCACGAACCGATGGCAGCCGCCATCGGAATCGGTATTGATGTGCAGGAACCCCAGGGCAACATGGTGATTGACATCGGCGGTGGAACAAGTGAAATAGCCGTCATTGCTCTGGGGGGTATAGTCTGCGACAAAAGTATCCGAGTAGCCGGCGACGACCTTAACAATGACATTGAAGAATACATGCGGCGCCAGCATAACATGAGTATTGGCCCGCGCACCGCTGAAGCCATCAAAATCAACGTGGGGGCAGCTCTTACAGAACTGGACAATCCTCCACCCGACTACAAGGTCCATGGACGCGACATGATGACGGGGATCCCAGTGGAAAAAGTCGTCACCTACAGTGAGATAGCTTATGCTTTAGATAAGTCGCTTTCTAAAATTGAGGCAGCCGTGCTGAGCGCGCTGGAACTTACCCCTCCCGAACTGGCAGCTGATATTTACAAGACGGGTATTTACCTAACGGGCGGCGGCGCTTTGCTGAGAGGATTGGACAAGCGCATTTCCATGCGAACCAAACTGCCGGTACACGTAGCCGAAGATCCCTTGCGAGCTGTGGCCCGGGGTACAGGTATCGCCTTGAAAAACATAGATAAATTTCCTTTCCTGATCCGCTAGTGCGCCGAAGCCCCCATGCAGAGCCTCGGCGATTTCCTTAGGGTTTACAGCAGACTTTTATTATATATGTTACTCACAGGTATAAGCCTGTGGCTTTTTGTTGTTCAAAATCGCTTCCAGCGCGTGGTAGTCTTTGAATGGATTCGCAACGCAGAAAACGCCCTGGCCCTCCGGTTAGCCAACCTTCGCTCCTATTTTTATTTAAAGCAGCATAATCAGGCCTTGGCTGAGGAAAATGCCCGTTTACGCAGTCTTTTATTGGCGGACCGATACCGTCTGTACCATGGCGGTTACCATGTGGTGGACACCCAATATCTTCTGCTTTATAAATACTATCCAGCACAGGTGATCAACATTACCACTCACAGACAGAATAATTATATGACGCTAAACGCAGGATCTGAGCAGGGCGTGAAGCCTGACATGGGTGTTGTGACTGGCGGGGGGATTGCTGGCATCGTGAAAATGGTGAGCCCCCACTACTCGGTGGCTTTGACTTTGCTTCATAGCAAAGCGCGTATCCCTGCCCGCTTGAAACGTTCTAATCATTTTGGCACTTTGGAATGGCGCGGGGGAGCTGCTGACCGAGTTCTGTTAAATTTCCTGCCCTCCCATGTGGAATATAAAGCCGGAGACACCGTGGTGGTTTCCAATTTGTCCACGGTATTTCCTCATGGATATCCCGTAGGGCGTGTGATTACAGGCCGACAAAATCCGGAAGAGGGCTACCTTTCCCTGGAAGTGCAACCTTTTGTGGATTTTCATAGCGTGCGCCACGTGTACCTTGTGGAGTTTGTCCACCGTCAGGAGCTAGACTCCCTAGAAAAAAAGGCATCAGCCGATGAGTAAGGCGGGCTGGAAATTTGCCATCAGAATGTTGTTGGCCTTGCTCGCAGATGTGTTCTTGATTGCGCGGATGGATTTAGGGTTTTACTTGAATGTGTACTTGTATTTTTTGGTCCTCATCCATCTTCCAGTAGTTACGGAGAAACATTTCGCACTATTGGTGGCTTTTATTATAGGAATAAGTGTGGATCAAAGTCTCCACACAGGGGGCCTGCACGCTGCTGCAAGCCTTACGGCCATGTATTTCAGGCCCGTCTTTATTAAAGCTTTTGGCCCCAGGGAAGGACGAGAAAAAGCAGATTATCTCACTATATACAATTTTGGGGTAGCTAACTATATTCTATATTTATTTTTTATGACGCTCATTCATCAATCGTGTCTTGTGGTGCTTGAAAGTTTCAGCGTGGTTAGTTTTCCCGTAATGGTGATGCGTATTTTGGCTGGTCTCGGGGCTTCGCTATTACTATACATAGCCTTGCACTTGCTCACCGTACGCCGTTCGGTGGCCTCATGAACGATTCAGAATATAAAAAATACGTGTATATAGGGGTCGTGGTAGGGCTGGCCCTAATTTTTGTATTGCGTTTAATACAGCTACAGCTTTTAGATCCTGATTATAAGCACTTTGCCCAGAGTCAAGCCATCCGAAGAGTTATTCAATATCCGGCACGAGGGGGCATAGTAGATAGGTACGGCATACCGCTTGTCACCAACGAAGACTTTTATGATCTGATGGTGGTTCCAGCTTTGGCCAAACCTTTGGATACGGCGGAATTCTGTCGGCTCACCGACATTGATAAGGCCGAATTTATTGCCAAGTTTGCCCAAATTGATAGTCTAATAAAAAAGAAAAAACTTGGTTCCAGACAACCTTTCACTTTCATCAAAGAAATGACAAAGGAGAGTGTGGCTCCTCTGGAAGAGAAAATGTACAAGTTTGAAGGATACTATTTGCAACCTAGGATATTGAGACGCTATCCGTTGAAAATTGCCCCGCATGTATTGGGCTACATAGCAGAAGCCGACACGGCCCTCACCCGGCGAGACTCTTACTATAAGCCCGGCGATTATGTGGGTATCAGTGGTATTGAAAAAGCCTATGAGGAAGTGTTGCGCGGTCGCAAGGGCGTAAAGCATGCTTTTGTGGACGTGCACAACAACCTGAAAGGTTCTTATATGAATGGGGCTTATGACACGTCGGCTGTGCCGGGTCAAGATCTCGCCATTTCCCTGGACGCAGAGTTACAGGCCTACGGTGAACGCCTTATGCGCAACAAGCGTGGAGCCATCGTGGCATTGGAACCAGCTACCGGCGAGATTCTGGCTTTAATTTCTTCTCCCAGTTATGATCCCAACTTGCTAGTGGGCCGAGGTATTCGCAAATACTATCCCTTATTAGCCCGAGATTCTCTCAAACCTTTGTACAACAGAGCTATTATGGATGGTTATCCGCCCGGATCCACCTTTAAGCTCCTCCATGCCCTCATAGCGCAACAGATGGGTGTGCTCTCCCCCTCTACCGTCTATCCCTGCGGGGGCGGCTTTAGCATTGGCAGTCATGTGGTGAAATGCCATCCTCACGGAGGCCCCACAGATTTAAGACAAGCCATTCAGATTTCCTGTAACAGTTACTTCTGCCGAGTATTTACCAACATCATCACTAACACAAAAGAAGCTGAGAAACATTACACCATTTGGCGCAAGTATATCACGGCTTTTGGGATTGGTGAAAAAATGTCTGATACCGATATTCCACATCTTAAGGCCGGCTTGGTACCACGCCCTGAATATTACGATCGCTATCACGGAAAAGGGCGATGGAAGGCTTTCACAATAATTTCATTAGGCATCGGACAGGGGGAATTAAAGGCCAATGTCCTGCATCTGGCCAACATGGCTGCTGCTATTGCAAATAGGGGTTGGTGGATCACCCCCCATCTGGTAAAAAAAATTGGTCGTAAACCCGTGGAGGCACTTAGTCTGTTCCGCCGTCATGAGACAGGTATAGACACAGCCTACTTCAGACCGGTGGTGGAAGGAATGGAACGTGTGATTTTGGCCGGAACAGGCCGTATTGCCAGGATTGATTCTATCAGCTTATGCGGCAAAACAGGTACAGCCCAGAACCCCCATGGTGAAGACCATAGCATTTTCGTTTGCTTTGCTCCCAAGGAAAACCCCAAAATTGCATTAGCTGTGTTCATAGAAAACGCAGGATTCGGAGCTACGTGGGCGGCTCCTATTGCCTCCCTGATGGTTGAATTTTACCTGAAGCGGAGAATTTCCAGACCTCACCTAGAAGAACGGATGTTGAACGCTAACCTGTTATTTGCAAAATGAGCCGCACACGGGTCAGAGCCAATAAACCAGATTGGTTTTTAATAATTCTCTTCGTGGCCATTACACTTTTTGGCTGGTTGAACGTGTACAGTACCAGCCGTGGAGAAGACGAAAGCTTCAATTTGTCATTGACCACGCTTTACGGAAAACAGCTGCTGTGGCTTGGAATCAGCGTTGTGGCAGGCTTTGGATTATTGCTGTTTGACGGAAAATTTTTTCCGGCTTTCGCTTATTTGATATATGCCATGAGCTTGGTTTTGCTGGTAGCTGTGTTGTTTGTGGGTACAGAAGTGTATGGGTCAAAATCCTGGTTCGTCATCAGTGATGCTTTGCGTTTTCAACCTAGCGAATTTGCTAAATACGCCACGGCTCTGGCTTTAGCTAAGTTTATGGGAAATAAAGAATTTTCTTTTTCAGGTCAACTTGGCGAAAACATCTTAGGCATTATCCCACGGCAAGCTTTAGGGGTCCTTTTGCTTTATGCAGTACCCGGCGTACTTATCCTTTTAGAAAATGATACGGGCTCCACGATTGCTTTTGCAGCTTTGGCCCTTGCATTTTACCGGGAAGGTATGCACGGTGGTTTTTTTCTAGCTGCCGTCCTGGCGGCCATTTTATTCTTTTTAAGTATTGTGGTGCCTGTGGTCGTGCTAATTGGCATACTTGCAGCTATTGGGGGCCTCTCGGCTACCTACTTTTTTTACACTAGACAGCATAAGGTGGGCATCTTTGTAATTTTTCTGACCAGCCTGTTTGCGGCCTATGTGACCACCACCGATTATATATTCCATCAAGTATTAAAACCCCATCAACAGGCACGAGTAAATGTACTTCTGGGATTAGAAAAGGATCTGCGAGGCGCTGGTTATAATGTAAATCAGTCTAAGATTGCAATAGGTTCGGGAGGACTCACGGGGAAAGGCTTTCTGGAAGGCACGCAGACCAAATACCGCTTTGTGCCGAAGCAAACGACAGATTTTATTTTTTCGGCTGTGGGGGAAGAATGGGGCTTCTTAGGTGCCTCGCTGCTCATATTTCTTTACTCCGCTCTCCTGATTAAAATAGTCCTCAATGCTGAGAGGCAAAGGACCCGCTTCAGTAGGGTATACGGGTATTGCGTATTCTCTATATTGTTTGCACATTTTGCCCTAAATATCGGTATGGCCTTGGGATTGGCTCCCACTATCGGAATTCCCTTGCCTCTTTTCAGTTATGGAGGTTCTTCTTTGTTCAGTTTCACGGTGATGCTATTCACCTTTATTAAACTGGATGCGGAAAGAAGCGAGATCCTCGGTTGATTACCTGCGGCGTCTAGGCCATTTATTTATTATTTCCAGAAGGCACTTCCCTTGCAACTCCAACTTTCCAGTTGCTTACATTTTCAGCCATGTTGTGAAAGCATACCGAGTTTGAAATGGTATAGGTTAATAAAATAATCACAATTAGGGGTAAAAATACCCCCCTGGAATAAAGGCTACTGCAAAGACGGAGGCTTTGGCTCTTAGGGATTTATTTTAAACGGTTTTTAGGATTTGGAATGGGTAGGGGCTATAAGCAACCGCCCGCCGTGGGGGGGAGGTGGAAGGCTTTAGAGCTGAAAGCTCAATTAATGTTATCAATGGTGCCGTAGACAAACACTATTTTGCCGCGATTACTTTCGTCTGAAGAAAAAAATAATAGGAACGCATTTTGAAATTGTTCGGTCAAACCTTTAAGAAAAATGATTCCAAATGATTTTTATTTCGTCATCCGGCGAGCAGGTGGCGGCTTATTACGATACGCTGTATCTCGCTGGTACCCTCATAAATCTGAGTGATCTTGGCATCGCGCATGAGGCGTTCCACATGGTATTCCTTGACGTAGCCATAGCCTCCGTGAATTTGAACGGCCTCTGTGGTCACCCACATGGCCGTTTCGGAAGCATACAATTTGGCCATACTGGAAGCCATGGCATAGTCTTGACCCTGGTCTTTGAGCCAGGCAGCCTTGTAAACGAGGCGGCGTGCCGCTTCAATGCGGGTAGCCATCTCAGCGAGCTTGAAGGCGATGGCCTGGTGCTCAGCTATGGGTCTGCCAAAAGCTTTGCGCGTTTTAGCATATTGAAGGGCAAGCTCATAGGCTCCGGCGGCAATGCCAAGAGCTTGGGCCGCAATGCCAATCCGGCCACCGTTAAGGGTCTGCATGGCAAACTTGAAACCAAAGCCTTCCTCTCCTAAACGGTTTTCCTTGGGTACACGCACATCCGTGAAAATAAGAGAGGTGGTATCGGAAGCTCGGATACCCAACTTATTTTCTTTAGCTCCAATTTGAAAACCCGGCATGCCTTTTTCCACAATGAGGCAGTTGATGCCACGATGCCCTTTGCTGCGGTCTGTCTGGGCCATTACAAGGTACACAGAGGCGTTGTACCCGTTGGTGATCCAATTCTTGGTGCCATTGAGCAAGTAGTGGTCACCCATATCTATGGCTTCAGTTTTCTGCGAGGTGGCGTCGCTGCCGGCTTCAGGCTCAGAAAGGCAAAAGGCCCCTATGATTTCCCCCCGAGCCAGACGCCGCAGATATTTTTCCTTTTGCATAGGAGTGCCATACTTTTCTAATCCCCAACACACCAACGAGTTATTGACCGACATACAGACGGAAATACTGTTATCTACCTTGCTGATCTCCTCCATGGCCAGCACATATGAGAGTGTGTCCAGACCAGAGCCACCCCACTCAGGCGATACCATCATGCCCATGAACCCCATCTGACCTAATTCACGTATGATGTCCCAGTCAAAGAGCATTTTTTCATCGCGCTCAATGACTCCGGGCAGAAGGCGTTCACGAGCAAACCGACGGGCAGCCTCCTGAATCATCTTGTGCTCTTCAGTGATTTCTAAATAATCCTGCATATCTACGAGCAAATGTAGAATTCGTTGCCCAATGCGCTAAAGTTTTTACTTTTAACGCAAGATGCACCGCTTTGGTTTGATGGGGGTTGGGATGGTCTGTATGGGAGCAGCCCTCAGTCAAGACATTGTTTATGATGACGCTGTATACGATGAAAACATCCACTCCGTACAACTATACCACGGGGAAGACCGGCTGACTCCGCCGCTGGTAGGTTTACAGGGCGACGAACCTCTGACGCTGCGCTTTGACGATTTATCCGGAAGCGCAGCAACCTATACGTGGACCCTCTTGCTATGTGATTACGACTGGAAGCCTGTAGCTTGGCCCCAGAACATGTACCTTGGCGGGGCTCTTCGGGAAGACATCACGGATTTTAGGTTTTCCTTTGGGAGCCCTTTACCCTACGTTACGTACCGAGCCAGAGTGCCTTCGGAAAATGTGAAACCACTTGTGTCAGGGAATTACCTTTTATATGTGTTCCGGAATTTCGATTTCCATGCTCCGGTGCTCACACGACGGCTCTGGGTGGTGGAAAATATCGTAGAGCCGCAGGGTTTTGTGAAAGATGCAGGGGGGGGGCCGTTGTTTGGCAAAGGCCAGGATGTGATGTTTACGATAGACGTAGCCTCCCTGGGTTCCGTGAATCCCTTCACGGACGTGGCTGTGTCTGTGTATCAGAATTTTCGCCGTGACAACGCCCGCCACAATTTGAAACCCATCTTTGTAGCGGGCAGTAAGCTGGATTTTCAGTTGATAGATGGTTCCAACACTTTTCCGGGGTGGAACGAATTCCGACTTCTGGACCTACGCACGCTGAATATCAGGCCTTCACGAGCGGTAGCTTTAACGGAAGATGAGAGCGGAATTAAACACGTTGTTATGGCCGTGGACAGCAGTCGGAGCCAACGGCCCCACGCGCTCTATGCGGATCTGAATGGCCTGGGTCGGATCATCACGCTGGACGGACGCGACCCGGATACGGACGGCCTCTATGCCAAAGTGGTATTGCGTTTGTACGCACCGGAGGGGCCGGAGATCACAGGCCCCGTGTATGTTTTGGGGCCCTGGAGCCATGGGGAGCTGCGCCAGGAATTTCAGATGCACTACGACCCCGTCTCAAAAATTTACTCTTTAGAGCTTTTCCTAAAACAAGGCATCTATCCATATCTTTACGTCACTGGGCGTGGTTCTCAGGTATCACCCTGGTATTACGAAGGCAGCCACGCCCGCACAGATAATAACTACCTCATCCTCGTGTACTTCAAGGACCCACTGAGAAGATTCCATCGTTTGGTGGGCTTTAGAAATCTGAACAGTATGCGGGACAGGTAATAACTTAAGTTAATAGTACAACAATTAAAAGACGAGGCTTTTCTTTTCTATGTTAAAAAATTTCAATCTAAAAGTCCATAATCTGCAAGTGGAAAGGCTTTTTTATGGATGGAGCCATTGGAGAGGGTTCAGAGGCATGGCACCTTTACGCACTTGGAAATTCATGGTTACTATGTCTTGACCTATAGAGGGCAAGCGACCAAGGATCTGACGGGCCTCTACTTGCATACCTTTTGTCACGGTCACTTGATGTAGATTGGCATAGACGGTGAGGTATTCGCCGTGACGCAGGATAACCACATTGTCAAAACCCTGTACGGGAAACACGCCAGAGACTTGTCCTCTGAATACGGCGCGTACCGGAGCCCCAGGCGGGGCTGCGATGTCCACCCCATCGTTTTTTATTGTCACATTCCGCAGGAATGCATGCGCCTGGACACCAAATCCAGCCGCAAGGGCAGCTTTCTCCACTGGCCAGGGCAGGCGTCCTTTATTGTTTTCAAAAGCCCCAGATAACTCCATGGCATCGGGTGTCGCCCGCAGACCAAGGGGACGGGTAGTCTCTGAGGGCTTTCTGACATCAGGGGGACCGGCCGATCGGTTTTTCTCTTTGCGGGCCCTGGCTTCAGCCTTGCGCCGTTCGGCGGCCAGCTCCTCTTCAATGAGCTTTTTGATTTTTACTTCCAGCTGACGCCGTTCTTTTTCTTTGCGGGCGATGAGCTGACGCAGCTCTCTTTCCCGGCTGCGAAGCTGGGCTTTGAGCTTTTCTTTTTCAGCCTGCTCGGCAGCCAAAAGGTTACGCTGCACTTGCTCCTGCTGAAGGGCAAGCGCCTTTTCCTGACGGATTTTGCGCAGGGCGTCTAATACATCGGCTAGGACAGCCTGCTCTTTGGCAATTTCCTGAGCAAGCCAACGCCGGTAATTGCGCATGGAACGAAAGTAACTGCGGCGCAAGTAGGCATCATTAAAGTCCCGCGCCGCAAGCAGGTAAAGGTTTTCGGCAGCTCCGTTCAGGAGCTTATACTCCGTGCGCACCAGTTGGGCATAATCTTCTTTTATTCGGTTTAGTTTTTTCTCCAATGCTCCAGCAACCACCATTCCACTGTCAATGCGCTTGTTGAGCAGGGCTAACTCGTTCTGATACGTCAGGATCAATGCCTCGCGTAGGGCGATTTTTTTTTCCAAATGTTGCAGGGAGCGATTAATACCTTCAAGAGTTTTGCTTGTGGAGCGGAGTTGCTGATTGGCTAACTCAATATCCTTAAGTAGGCGGTTGCGTTGCTCCTGCAACTGTAAACGGTTTTGGCCCCAGACGGAGTAGTGATAGTAGAAAAATGAGAGAATGAGGAAATTACGCAACACCTCTGCAAAGCCCAAAAGTGGGATGAAAGTTCGGATTTCCTTAACCAGAACAGCGGCCTCTGTGCACAGCTTCTAGTTAAAAAGTGCGGATGGAGGGATTCGAACCCCCACGCCTTTCGGCACCAGATCCTAAGTCTGGCACGTCTGCCAGTTCCGCCACATCCGCATAATCAGTGGCAAATTTAACTCAGAAAAGAATGATGTGCGGTAATTCGGGTAATGGAATGAATTAATCCGTTAGAATATTAATTTTTAAAACCAGGAGTTATCAAAAAAATATTAAAAAGGATAAATCGTTAGGAAAAGCGAAAAAAAATTAAGTATTTATGATTAAATTTTGAATGAATGAGGAGAATCTTTGAACTATAAATATTTATATTTTATGAAATAATCTTAGAAAATAAGGAGTTTTGTTATTTTTTCGAATTATCAGAAAAATACATTCTATTTCCGGCAGCATTCAGTTACACAAGAACACGAAAATTTCTCTAATGGATGCCGAGATCGGGCTGACCATTTTTCAGGTTCATCTGGCAGAGTTTTAAACTCTTATATTTTGTCATGACAATATCCTTTTACGTACACCGACTTTTTAATTAGATTAAAATAATACTAGATTTACAAAATTAAATAAAGCCCGACTTTATGGAATTACCAGACGAAAAATTTAAATTTAAGGAAGGATTTATTTTTTATTTTTTAAATATATCCTTATGCCATAATTTTCCAATTCCTTAATTATAAAAAAACTTATTACTATTCAGGAAAACTAGCCGTATCCAACCGGATATCAACGGCTGTATTCGGCTCTACGCATTTCCTTGCCGACTTGCGGGAACCTGGGTTCTGA
>JANWWQ010000044.1 GCA_025055635.1 Flavobacteriales bacterium | reverse complement strand
TCATAATAAAGATAATCTGTTACAGAGTCCTAAAATGAGAAAAAATGAGTGAGAGTTTCTGTGATGTAAACCTTAATTAATTAATTGGGAAATACTTTAGGAATATTTGCTGAAATATCGCCCAGTAAGTCTTATTATTAATGAAATTCTTGCTAATTAAAAACTTAAGGTTTTACAAAGAAATTAGAGGAGCAAAAACACTATCTTGTGAATTAACATGATTAAACCTTCTTCTTTCACAATTAAATAGATGCATGAGCTAGCTTTTTATTCAACTTCTTATAATTTCTCAACGGCGCATTTTTGGTTTCATCGTACGTACGCAGGCGTAATTCTTCCTCCGGGAAGGTTTCATAGGGCGGACCCGGATCCAGCCACTTCCCACTGCGGAGTGCCTCGGCCAGCTGCTCAAACTCTGACAAAAAAGCCCCGTGGGTGTAACGTCCGAAAACGCAGTGGCCCCCCTCATAAGCCTGCTCTAAGTACTCCGGCGTCGTGGTGCAATACCCGAAATAATGGTTGGCGTAAGAATGCACAAGAACCTGTGTAATTCCCATAGGCTTCAGTGTATCCCGTAATAGCGTACGGAGTTGCCGACCTGCTTCGGTGGTGATTTCGCCAGGGAAACCCGCTATCGCCAGGGGGCCCAGGGCCAAAAGCTGCAGGGGCAACACATGGGGCGTCCAAGGCAAAGTGGAAAGAGCGCCCCGACGGTGTTCCAATTTAAACTGCCAGATACCTACATCGGATATCCCAGGCATCACGAAGTTCTTTAGGTCACGGGTTCCCAGCAGGAAGCCCTCGCCCGTCTCAAAAATGATGTCTTTGGGATCCTGCATGGCATATTTTGCCTCAATTCTTTGTCGGTACGCTGCAGACTTGACCCGGGCCAACAGCAATTCCGTAGCCCTCACGAAGCGGGAAAGGACTATAGCAACTTCATATAGCCCGCGGGGCATGCCCCGGCCATCTACAGGTGTGCCTCTGAAAAAGGCGGCGCCATAGCATGCCGGTACAGTGCGGGCATCGGTAGCTCCTTGGGCGAAGCGTGGCGGCACGGGTATATTCCTGAAGTCCCTCCTCACAAGAAGGGATTTAATTTCTATAGGCTCCTTCAATGGCTGACAAGAATGTTCAATAATGTATGCGGCTTTTTCAAATTGAATCTGGCCATTGAAAATGGCACTTTCTACTTGATCTTTAAAACGTCGTCCCTGAGGCCAATTTTTCCCTTTCCCATGGAAATTAGGGGAAACATCCCCGGCAAATTGCTGAGCAAAAAGAGCTACATGGCCAGGATATCGTTGTTCAAGCATGGCGGCAGCATAGCCCTTATTATCGGGGGATAAAAGGCCTACCCTGTTACCCAAGCTTGTGGTATGAACGCCAAACCAGTTTAATGTGGCCACCAGTCCACCTTTTAAATCTTCCACTTTAAGAAGGTACATGGTTCGTTCCAAGGCCAAATGGGTCTCATATTCTGTGAAACGTTCCACACCGGGATTACGCAAATAGGCTTTCAGGGACCTTTGAAAGGCCACGTCCTCCTGCGGCCCAAAATCGCTCTGCCCCAGCGAAAGGCGTACATCAACAGCTGAGGAAATGGCGCTCTTGATGGATTGTACTGTGGCTTCTACGATAGCTTCAAAAACATCCGGTTTATATCCTGGGATACTCCAATTGTAAAAAGGAAAGTGAGAATAGCCACCGGGACCGCTATGCGTGTGCTGCGCAGAGAACAAAAAATTGTCATCCCGCACCAAGCAGGGATACCATTTTTCTAATTTTTCCAGTACGGCCCGCTTGAGCTCGGTAAGAATAAAACAAATCTCTGCCACCGTAATGACCGCACAATTCCCCCGTTCGTCACGTAAGAACAGGCTACGCACATATAAGGGAGCATGTTGACCACGAACCACATTAAATTCACGACCGTACCCCAACATGCCATAACCAAAACCCCTCAATTTGATTTCAGATTTTCCAGCGCCTGCCTGCATAAGAAAAGAATTTGTTATGCCTGCATAATTTTTCTAGCAAAATTATCGCTTCAGAAAGCGCCTTCACCGACCCATAACGAGATTTTAACAATCAGCCTCGTGGGTAGAAGTGTTTGAAATTAGGACAAGCATCCAGAGATTTGCCGATATGATAAATTCTCTAAACCGCCTAAAATGTTTAATTCTATCTGCAATTACTCCAATCTCAGTCATAGGGGCCTTGCAGGCACAGAATAAGGTAACCCTGGAAGACCTCTGGATTCAATACAAATACATTCCTGACGGGATAAACGACCTAAAACCCATGAGCGATGGAGAGCATTTTTCGGAAGTAAAAGATAGGCGCCTTGAAAAATTTTCATTCAGTACAGGCCAATCTGTCGGCTTTCTGACACCTCAACTTCCGTTCGATATTGAAGAATATGAGATGAACAAAACGGAGAATACTTTTTTGTTAACTACGGCGAGTCGCCCCATTTATAGATATTCCCGAGAAGTAAAAGCCTATGTATTAAGGTCAGATAATGCTGAGCCTCAACCTATAGCAAAAGGGGAATATGTGATGGAACCTAGCTTAAGCCCGGATGGGATGTATGCTACTTATGTTAAAGATAATAATTTATACATACAAAATTTAAAAACTCAGAAAATAAAACAAATCACTACTGATGGCAAGCGGAACGAAATCATTAACGGAATCCCGGATTGGGTATATGAGGAAGAATTTTCCATGTCTAGGGCTTATGCATGGAATCCTCAGAGCACCATGCTTGCTTATCTACGTTTTGATGAAAGGCGTGTGCCAACATTTTCCATGCCCCTGTATAAAGGAAAATTATATCCAGAAAATTACGCTTTCAAATATCCTAAAGTGGGGGAACCTAACAGCATCGTAACGTTGCACGTGTACGACGCCAAAAAAGGGAGATTTAGGAAAATAAATGTTCCGCAAAATTATGAATACCTGCCTCGGATCATGTGGCTGGAAGATGGCCGGCTGCTCTACGTCACCCTGAACCGCCTTCAAAATCACATGCATGTGTTTGTGGCTGACCCCACTACTGGGACATCTGAAAAAAAGCTAGAGTTTCGGTCAGCTCGCTACCTAGAGTTGGAAAAGATGTGGAACCCGGTGTTTGTAGGACCTCAAGAGCTTCTCCTGCTATCTGAAGAAGATGGTTTCTTTCACATTTATTTGTTCAATCTTTCAACAGGTCAACGCACGCAGATCACCAAAGGGCCGTGGGAGGTTACCAAAATCTACGGTTATGATAAAGACAAAAAACGCATTTATTTTCAGGCTGCCGAGCCTTCTCCGACGGAACGGCACATTTTCCGGGTGGGTCTGGACGGGCAAGAGCTGGAACGCCTCACCGACGAACCAGGCTGCCATGAGGCCCAATTTGCTCCCTCCTGTCGTTATTTCATGCGTACTTACAGCGCACTGGGTGTACCTCCAGTGTATACGTGCCACGACAGTAATGGTAAACTATTGTACGTGCGCGAAGCCAATAGTCGGCTTAGGCAAATGCTGGACAGTCTGGAGGGTTATCGCCCTGAATTGTTTAGCTTCACTACTTCGCAGAATGTGACCCTCCATGGTTGGATGATAAAGCCCTCGGGCTTTAATCCAAAAAGAAAATATCCGGTTCTGATGTATGTGTATGGAGGCCCTGGAAGCCAAACGGTACAAAATGATTACGATGGCTTTAACTATTTATGGTTCCGGATGCTGGCTCAGATGGGTTACTTGGTGGTGAGCGTGGACGGCAGGGGTACCGGAGGGCGGGGATATGAATTCCGAACTTGTACATATGGCCGTCTGGGCGACCTAGAAAGCACCGATCAGGCGGAGGCAGCCCGATGGTTGGCCAGCCTGCCGTATGTGGACGGCTCCCGCATTGGCATTTTTGGATGGAGTTATGGCGGCTATCTGGCCGCTTTATGCATCACCCGCTGGGCTGAAGTTTTCAAGGCTGCTATCAGCGTGGCTCCGGTCACCAACTGGAAGTTTTACGATAATATCTACACAGAACGCTATATGGGAACCCTTGAAACAAATCCCACCGGATTTGACGATCAGTCGCCCATTCGCTTTGCAAAGAATTTGAAAGGAGCCTTCCTGCTTGTACACGGCTCCGCGGACGACAACGTACATCTGCAGAACACAGCGGAACTGGTGAATGCCCTCATTGCCTCAGGAAAACAGTTTGAGCAGTTCATCTATCCCGACCGAAATCATGGGATCTATGGAGGCCTTACCCGTTACCACCTCTATACCCTCATGACCCGCTTTCTGGAAAAGAGCCTCTGAACTTTTGTCTTTTAGGTATTTGGATATTTTTGTGGGCGCTATTTTTTTGAATATGACTCGACTCAGTCCCCTTTATAATTTTAGAAGGCAGGGCCAAACCACATTTTTTTTTCTTTTTTTATTATTATCGTCCTTAGTAATAAAAGCACAACCCATTTTTCAGGGACATGAAAAGATTGGTGAGACCGCTAAAACCAATCCTCACGAGGACGGAGAAATCATTAGTTACGGAACTATCGGCAATAAAATCTATTATGTATGTACAGGTTTTTTGAATAACGGCTTCCTGCACTACTACAACTACGAAACCAAAACTAACGGTCGAATCCCGATTAAAGCCGATTGGCGCAATACCCAGGGATATTTGGCAGGAGTATATCCCGTGGGCGACACTTTATATGCACTCGTAAAAATTTCCACCCCCACAAAACAGCAACTGTTCGCATTTCGCATAGACTTGGAAACTTCCAGTGTGGACAAATCGTCACCGCTACTATTGGGTGAAATAGCCGGAGCTCCTCAGATGCTGCTGGATAAAAAAGGCCGTCTGGTGGGTAAACCCGTGAAAAACGCCCGTGACTTTATCCGGGCTAATTTCGGCTTTTCGGTCTCACCAAATAAAAAATTTGCTGCAGTTTCTTATATTAAAAACTTTAATGGCGAAAAGGAAGTTTACAGAATTTCCATTTATGATTCCAGCTTCAATAAAATTGCTGACCACGATGTGGACGACGGATTTTTAAGAGCCGCCAATGAATACGGCACATTAAAAGTGGACGATCAAGGGCACGCCCACTTCGTGGTAGAACGCTACAATCCGGAGGATGGATTTTTTCAAAAATTGCACTACATCGTATTGCCCCCAAATGACACCGAAAAAGTATTAAAAACCTCCATCACATTCTCCGGAAATATTCCCGCACGTTCCAATATTTTTTATCAAAAAGAGGGCCTTTTGTTTCCCCGGACAAAAATTACCAAAGGGAATGGCTTCCCTTGTTATGTGCTGCGTTTTGATCATAGCGGTCAGCCTATAGTGGCAGGCGCCTTCAGCGGCGTGAATGGGGAGTATTTTATTCCCCAAGGTTACTTTTTGTGTAAAGTGAAACCTTCTGCTAAAAGCTCTCAAGTAAAATTTTATTCTTTTGATAAAACAGCTCAGGATTATGTGAACCTCCTGCCCACTTTCTGGACTTTTAGGGACATCACTTTTTCGAAGGATGGGGAACTTGGATTTGTGTTGTCTTATTCCACTGTGGAGGCCCCGGATCATTATAGGGAAGTCAACAAGCGGCCCTTTAAATCAGCGTTGCTCATAGGAACAGCCCTGGCTAATGGTAAGGTAAAAAGCACTCAGGCTATTCCCCTGTATTCCCAGGCCTTTCCCCGTGTGCAACTCCTGACAGCCGGTAAAAAAATAATTGGATTCTTTAACGACGGCGAACAAAACGATGGAATGACCTGGAACGAAGCCGCTGAACCAGTAAAATACGATGATTTAATCACTTGCCACTTCAAGATCGATTTCACGGGCAATTTTAAAAGGGGTATTCCTCCTGGGATTAATCCATCCCGGTTTGTAGGATTGTTGAGCAATGAGCTATCTGAAGAAAGAACTCTCCAAGTGGTTGTATTCAACCAACAAAAGGAAAACTTTGAATTTTACAAACTACAGGTAAACGAAGATTAATTCCCTCGTTTGGCTTGCTTCAAGCGATGAGCTTCTCTCTATTTTAAACACTTTATTTGGAAATCTTAATTCACTATTATCTTATATAATGCGCCACCGGCATGCACAAAAAAGATTCCTGAGGATAAAATTCCTGCAGGAATGGTCACGTTGCCCTGATTGTAAGCACTTGAATATCGTAATTTTCCGGTGACATCATAAATAAAAACCGAGCCTGAAGAAGGAAGCCCACTAAGGATCACCGTTCCATCGGGCGTGGTGAAATGCATGACATGCGGAGTTGCGACCGATGAGGTCAAACTGACGCCGCTTCCTTCAACTTCCACATCGTCCACCGCAAAATAAGGGGGAGTGGCCATGCCGAAGGGCGTGATGTCGCTGCTGCGGAGAATAAAAATCAGACTATCCATGGGTGCGGGGAGATTCAGATCCAGCTTAACCCAACTTTTAAGAATATAATCCTGAGACGAGGCTCCTGGAAAGCGATAATCAGCCAAGTAAATTTCCGCCGAATCAGGCTGGAGCTGCCCTCCAACATATCGCTTTACCACCAGCTTGAAGTAATCTGGGTCAGTACCGTCTACACCCCCGAATTTCTTTGATATGCCTAATCCGTGCAGCATAGCTTCATAGTTCCAAGTGGTGTTGGTTACATATAAGCTTTTCACCCGCCCATTGGGTCCTAACTGGTGAGTCCTAAGACGAGCCATACCTAATCCTACTGCAAAAGTTTGGGAGCCGTTATGGCCTGAGTAGGCCTTGACACCATAAATATTTTGTGCCGAAGCCGTGGTGGAGTCGGCACGCCGGCTTAGGGCCCAGCCCTGCGTCCAAAAGCCTCCGTAAATGGTATCAAAAAAATTCGGGAAAATCAAGGGCCCAACGGGAGTGTTGAATATGTACGTGGTACCTAAGGGTTGTTCGGAGCCGTTGAGATAGTCCTGATTTGCGGGTACACTACCCTCAAAATCCACCACATGCGTCACCTGAGCCCTTAGTTTGGCGGGGGGCCATTGGAATAGTAAAATGGAAAACCCCAGAAACAAAAGTATTTGTGAAGTTTTCATAATCCTACTGCTCAGAAAATGGGCAATTTTAAAAAAATAAGGGGTACAATATTCTCACACCCTCCATAGAATAGGAAGGGGTGAAGATGGAGTAAAGGAAAAAGAACTTAGATGTAACGGCCTGAAGTACAGACTCTTAAAGGGAATTAAGAATATCCTTATCCAACGGATTCACCCCAGAACGAAAGCGACGGATAAGACGACCATTTTCATCCAGGAGAAACTTCTCAAAATTCCACTTAATGTCCCCTGTAAAGTCTGGATTGGGCTGAGTAGTGAGCCAGCGGAACAGAGGGGCCATATCGTCGCCTTTCACACTCACCTTCTGACTCATGTAAAAGGTGACGCCGTAATTTTTCTGACAGAACTCCTTTATTTGGTCATTGGTACCGGGCTCCTGAGCTCCAAAGTTGTTAGCTGGAAAGCCGACAATTACAACCTTATCTTTATATTTTTCATGGAGCTCCTGCAGGTCAGCATACTGGGGCGTGTACCCACAACGCGAGGCCGTGTTCACGATGAGCACTTTTTTGCCTCGGAATTCGGAAAAAGGCACGGTCTGCCCATCCAGCGTAGTAAATGAAAAATCATAGAGAGTTTGAGCAAAGCTTGACATTGTGCACGAAAAATAAAAAAGAAAAAGTGTTGATATTTTCATGTAAAAATGACAATCTTAATAAAAAAAAGTTCAGGAATTTGGTATAATTGTTGAAAATTTTTTTTTCACATCTAGTAATTATGAGAAAGATCATTTTAATAATCCCGACTATGTTGCTGGTTGTGGCCTGCACAAAACCAAAGAAGCAGGAAAAGCTGGAAGGTAAAAATCTCTCGGCCTTGCAGGACCTTGTACTAGGCGAAATGGTAATGAGCGACGGCCAGAAGCAGTCGGGAGCTACAGGACAAAGCCTTCAAGATTCTCTGGGCAAAAGGTTACAACAGATTATGAGTGGTTGTGCCACACTTACAATCACGCCTTGGGACACTGTCACCTGGCCCAAGACTGTAACTGTGGATTTTGGCCCCGTTAACTGTTTAGGCAGTGACGGCAATTGGCGCCGGGGAAAAATTATTTATACATTTAGTTATTGGTTTCGCCAGCCAGGCACCGTGGTGACGGCCACCTTTGAAAACTTCTTTCTGAATGATCATCAAATCACGGGTACCATCACTGCTGTGAATCAGGGTCGCAACGGTCAAAACCATTTGGTGTACAGCTATGATTACCCCAACGGCTTAATTTACAAACCCAATAACGGCGGGGTTGTTCAGTGGCAAAGCCAGAGGGAATATGAATGGATTGAAGGCGAGGCTTCCTGGCTGCCCCACGACGATGTATGGCTGGTCCGGGGGACTGCAAATGGTATCAGCTCGGAAGGTGTTCCCTTCGCCTTCGAAACTTTGGAAGACCTCAACATCAAGTGGGGGTGTCGGTGGGTGCGCTCCGGGAAGTTGAAACTCACCATCCAGGACATCCCTGATATTATCATCAATTACGGCACTGTGCCTGCCTGTGACGCCTACGCAGTGGTGACCTTCCTGGGCACGGACTACACGATTACCCTTCCGTGAAATTTACTCTAGGAAGGCTATGTAATTGTAATTTTTTCTGACCCAAAATAGGGGTGAAGGACTTTGGGCAACAAAATACAATCTTTCTGCTGGTACAGTTCCAGGAGGGAAGCCACAATTCTCGGCAAGGCGAGGGCACTTCCATTCAGGGTATGAGGCACTTGGGTTTTACCGGACCTATCCTTGAAGCGCAGTTTCATACGTATGGCTTGAAAAGTTTCAAAATTGCTCGTGGAGGACACTTCCAGCCAGCGTTTCTGAGCTGCAGAATAAGTTTCAAAATCGTAGGTCATGGCTGCCGCAAAACCCATGTCCCCCCCACACAGCCGCATAATACGGTAAGGCAGTCCCAGCTTTTGCAATAAGGACGACACATGGGCTAGCATCTCTTCCAGGGCTTCATAGGATCGGTCAGGGTGCGTAATCTGGACTATTTCTACTTTATCAAATTGGTGGAGACGATTGAGTCCCCGAACATCTTTGCCATAACTACCAGCTTCACGTCGGTAACAGGGAGTATAGGCCGTCAGCTTGATAGGCAAATCCTCTTCCCGCAATATGACATCGCGGTACAGGTTTGTCAAAGGTACTTCAGCCGTAGGTATAAGGTAGAGATTATCGGCCGTGACATGATACATTTGCCCATCTTTATCCGGGAGCTGTCCTGTTCCGAAACCGCTGTCGGCGTTCACCAAATGGGGAGGTTGGTATTCTGTGTAGCCGGCTTTTACGGCTTCGTCCAGGAAAAAATTTATCAGCGCCCGCTGTAATCGGGCCCCTTGGTTCACGTAGACCGGAAAGCCAGAACCGGTAATTTTTACTCCTGATTCAAAATCAATCAGTCCAAATTGGGAAGCCAGCTCCCAATGGGGCAAACGGTCCGAGTCATCTTCCGGAATGTGCCCCCAAGAAGTTATCAATTCGTTGTCTTCTGAACCCCTACCTGCCTTTACCAAAGGGTGGGGTAGGTTAGGGGTGGTAGTTAATAGCTCATTCAGATTTTGCTCAGCCAATTTCAGGGCTGATTCTACTTCGCGCACCTGCTCTTTCAGGAGGTTCACTTCCCGACGTAGGGCTTCGGCCTCTTCGCTACGTCCTGTTTTAAGAAGCTGGCCTATTTGGCTGCTGATTTGGTTTAATTGGGCTTTAAGCGCATCAAAATGACTCTGACTTGCCCGCCGGCGATCATCGGCTTCTAAAATGTTGTCTATGAGATTACAAAGTAAAGGATTTCGGCGCGCCATGCGGGCTTTGGCTTCTTCTGTGTGGTGGCGCAAATAGGGTAGAGGAAGCATACCGCTACAAAACTAAAAAGCCCGGAGACCACAGAAGCCTGCCGGGCCGCCATGAAAACACCTTTCTTTTTCAGTTGGGTATAACAGAAACTATGGAGCGATCTTTACGACCTTTACTAAACACGACTGTTCCGTCCACTAACGCATAGAGGGTATGGTCCTTCCCCATACCTACATTTTTTCCGGGATAGTGCTGAGTACCCCGTTGGCGCACAATAATATTGCCCGCTTTGGCAAACTGACCACCAAAAATCTTCACTCCCAGCCGTTTACTGTGGGATTCCCGGCCGTTTTTGGTGCTTCCAAGTCCTTTTTTATGGGCCATAACTCAAAATGTTTTACTTAATAGATGTGATTTCAATGTGTGTGTAATTCTGTCGATGGCCATTCAGTTTTTGATACCCCTTACGACGTTTCTTCTTGAAAACCAAAACTTTATCTCCTTTTACATGATTCAAAACTTTAGCCTTTACAATACGGCCTTCCAGCTGGGGCTTTCCTACCTGAATGGATGTGCCATCGTTCAGCAATAAAACTTTAGAAAATTCCACTTCGGTGCCCGGACCAGCCTCCAATTTCTGAACGAAAATCTGTTGACCCGGCGAGACTTTGAACTGTTGCCCAGCAATTTCAACGACAGCAAACATGACTTAAAAATCCGTCTGCAAAGGTAATGCTTTTTTAGAATTTTTCTACCTTTTACCAAAATTTCTCATTTGATGGTTTCTGATTTTTGAATTAGATAAATACCTAAAAGAATAATAACCAGAACAATTAAACTGAACGGATGAAACGGCTCTCCGGCCAGGCTACCCCATAGCAGGGAAAAAATGGGAATCAAATAAGTGACTGAGGAAGCGGCTAGTGCCGTTGTTTGCTTTATTACCATGTTGAAAAGCCATACCCCCAGCCCTGTGGCAAATACGGCAAGCAAACAAAGAAAAAGGAAAGCTTTTGAGGAACCAGGCCTGAAAAACATGGTGGGGAAGTCCGGGAGCATCGGAATCATAATGAATGCAATTGCACCCATAAGAAGGAAAGGGCCTCCCCCTACTACATGACTTTGAACGTGAAGGAGCCGATGTCGGACCAGGTTAAGCGATACACCATAACATGCTGCTCCACACAGTGCCAAACCGGCGTGTGGTAAAGAAAAATGACTGCTCCCGGCCTGCTTTTGAGCAAGGAAGAAGAATAAGCTAATGCCGGCAAGAGCTACGCCCAAACCCAACAAGGTCAGGCGGGTGGGTTTTGTCTTGAAAAAAACCATGGAAATAATTAATGTGAAAAGAGGCGTACTGGAATTCAGTAATCCTCCAAAAGCGCTGTCCAGCCCCTGCTGGGCACCTGCCCAGAAAAAGGCTGGAAATCCATTACCGAAAAGACCCGCAGCCATCAGAGGGAGATAGTCACGGGCTGCCAATTTTCTGAGGCCTGACCACACCAAAGGCACTAGAACTATTGCCGATAAAGCTATGCGCAACAGGGCAACTTCATAAGCCCTGAAGGACCGAAGTGACCACTTAATGAATAAAAAAGAAGCCCCCCATAAGGCACCCAAAAACACCAGTACTGCAAAACGAAAAGCAGGGTTTTGAAATAGGAAACTCATGAATGCGGCGCAAATTTGCCTAAAACCTTGGTGCCATGAACCTCCCTGGCGAATTCTACTTGAGTGTGGGCGGATCCCTGGAAACCACTAATCAATCCATGGAAATCCGATGTCCTTACGATGGCCGGCTGGTGGGGCGGGCTCCTGTTGCTGGCATACAACATGTGAATCAAGCTCTTCAGGCGGCTGAAGAAATTTTTCCAGTTTTTTCTGAATGGCCCTTGCATCGCCGGGCCTCCCTTCTGGAAAAAACGGCTCTGCTGCTGGAAAATGAAGAACACATTTTTGCAGGCCTTATAGCGCTGGAGGCGGCCAAGCCTTATCCATTAGCACTCACTGAAGTGCGTAGGGCAATCCTGGGTTTGCGGACGGCGGCAGCCGAGTGTTTGCGTCCTCCTGCCGAATGGATGCGCTTGGACTGGAATACTGTGGGCGAAAATATGGAGGGCATCCTTCACCGTTTTCCCAGGGGTATCGTCCTGGCGATTTCGCCTTTTAACTTTCCTCTGAATTTGGCGGTGCATAAAATAGCACCGGCCCTGGCTGTAGGTTGCCCTGTCATCGCCAAACCTGCCTCGGTTACGCCCCTTACCTTGTTGCATTTTGGCCGGCTCATGGTTAAGGCAGGCTGGCCTCCAGGCACCTTCAGTATTCTGAATATGCCCTCATCCCTAGCGGAGCAGTGTGCCGGTGACCCCCGAGTGGCCGTAATTTCTTTTACCGGATCTGAATTAGTAGGATGGCAACTTAAAGAGAAATTCCCCCGTAAAAAAGTTATCCTGGAGCTGGGAGGAAATGCTGGCGCCTTTATTTCTTCTTCAGCCGACGTAGAAGAGGCCTTACGCTCCTGTTTGCCAGCGGCCTTTAACTATTGCGGCCAGGTGTGCATACATCTTCAAAGGCTGTTTGTGGCAAGGGAACATTTTCCGAAAGTGGCTGATGCTTTTGTGGAATATGCCTCCCGCCTGACGCCGACCCCACCCGACCATCCTGATTGTTCTTACAGTTGTATGATATCTGAATCTGAAGCCATACGGGTGGAAACTTGGGTGCAAGAAGCCTTAACAGAAGGAGCCATAGCCTTGACTCCTTTGCGCCGCCAGGGCCCCGTTCTATCACCGGTTGTACTCACCAAAGTCCGGAAAGGACAAAAAGTAATGGACGAAGAAGCATTCGGACCTGTGGTATGTTTGGAACCAGTAGAGAGCTTTTGTGAGGGTTTGCACCGTCTTAATGACACGAGATTCGGACTGCAAGCGGCTTTGTTCACTAACAATCTGAACGAAATGAACACCTTTTTCCGTAAGGTTAGGGCTGGCAATCTGCTGATAAACCGCGCTCCGGGTTTCCGCGTGGATCCTATGCCTTACGGTGGGATTAAGCAATCTGGTTGGGGACTGGAAGGCATACGTTATGCTATGCGTTCCTACACAGAAGAACGCTTTTGCATCAAGCCATTCCAATGATAGTTACACACTGACCCGGCTCACCAACATCTCCACTTTAGGAGGAATGGTGAACACCGGAATGCGTGATTGCTGTACAATCTGTTGGGCGTATGGACCTAAAAACAAGCCCTTCAAAGAGACCTCCTGTTCGCTCATAATCACAATCAGGTCGGCATGGTTTTTTTCGGCATAGTTCAAGGTCTCACGGGCCAGGTTATTCGTGGAGATGAGTTCTGATTCGGTGCGAATGTTACGGGTGTTGAGGTATTGCTCCACTTGGTGCAAAATCTTCAGGAGGTTAGTCCGCGTCTCTTCGCTGCTGGAGGTAAGCAAGGCCGGAATTTTCACGAGCGAACCAAATTTCTGGGCCAACAGGGATACATAGGGAACTTTTTCCCTTGTGTGAAAAGAACTGTCCAGGGGCATCACGATGGTTTTGTATTCAAGCTGCGTGGCTCCTTCCTCAACCTGTAACACAGGCACCTTGGTACTGTTCACAATTTTGTAAGCATTTCCACCCATGAAGTAGGAATCCCTTCCTTTCAGTCCATGCATGCCGATGACAATATCAGACACTTTATTCTCTTTCACAAATTTGTTTACCTCCGAGGGGATACTTCCTGACTTACACACAATTTCGGCCTTTATGCCAAATTCATTCTCTACTAGGGAGGCTCTTTCTTGAAGAGGTACCATTACGTGCTCAAAGTACTCTTTGTCCTCATGGCCCTTAAGACCATATCGCTGGAGCACCACATGTTCGGCAAAAGCCTCCCGAACGTTCAAAATAGTGAGCCTGGCATTGAATAGCTTGGCCAGGTTGCCTGCATGTCGGAGCGCCACATCAGCTGTGGTACTGAAATCTGTCGGCAGTAATATATGGGTAATGTCAAAATTAAGTTCCATATATTTAAATTTTTTTCAAATGCAAATTAAAAACTTTTTACAACACAACAAATTTTTAAAAAGTATTTGGCGATTTATTGACGATTTCAATAAGGCACTAAGGCCTTAAAAGCTTATGCAGGAGATTTTCACCTGCAATGTCTTTCCCACTTTAGCAATTTGGCCACTCCTAGCATTTCTGCTGGATGTTTTAAATCTCGGTTCTTTAAAATTCTCGTGTATACATCTAAAACGCTTTCAAATACCCGGCAATCTGCCTGAGCTAGGTCCAGCCATCGCCCCGCGCTCATGCTGGTGGTTGTCCGCTCTTCTTCATTATTGTATTTTTCCGAACCGTCAACGTAGTTAGCAAAGTAGCCGTTCTTTTTCAAGTGCAGCAGAGTAGCCGCAAAGCCTTTCAATTCTTTTTGCGGGATCATGCCTGCCCGGACGGCCTCCACGACCAATTCAATTTCAATAGCCCCGTGTGAAATATCTTCTATTTTATGACTCTTGTTCAGTTCCGCTCGGTAGCCCCATACGTATTTATCTTTTCTCTTTTCTACATTATTAAGAAAATGACGGGTGATGCCTTCGGCCTTTTGCCTAACGGCACTTTGGCCAGCGACCTCCCACAAACGCCACAGTGTTTTACCCAGAGCGGCATGGTGGTTAAGAGGTGGGGGGTCCTGCAAATTTGTTTTTATGGGCTCATCACCTTCCCAGCGGTAATATCCTTCCCGTCTTGAATTAATCCACACCCATTGACCGTCTAGTTCAGCCATACATCGAACGGCTAATGATACCACACTGTCGGCGAGGCTACTATACATGGCCTGAACCGGTCCCCGGGCATTTTTTACGATACAGGCAAACTTGAGCATAGGGTACAAAATCATACCGGTATGCACAGGGTAGACCACCCATAAGGAATCGCCTGTATATTTAGAGGCCCCCCAACCACAGCGAATGCGCCCCTTGTAATCTTTTTTTTGTTTGTTCTCATCGGTGTTTTTTAATATGAAACGTATGTATTTGGCTGTCTTTCTTAAATATGTGGAGTCCGTGGTGAGTTGGTACATTTCTACATAGCTGTCCATCAGATAGCTGAGCGCCCAGGCAAACAAACCATTAGAGTTATCGTTTATCTTAAGCCTTTCAAATTTTTTATTGAAAACTGAATCAAAATTTTGGTACTTTTTAAGCAAAAATTCTTTATTAAAAACTGTCTTTTCTTCCGATACGTTTTGTGGGTAACGGCATGAAAATACCCACGTCAGGAGCCATAGTGAAGCGGACTTCCGAAAAAAACCATGTACGCTGCGAACAGATCTGCCAGCTATTAATAAGGAAAAACAACTGGAATTTTCAAGCATTTTTAAGCATTTCGGTCCAAAAGTAAAATTTCCTTAAAAACTACCTTATTTGAAGTTTGAAGTGGGAAATATTGGTTCTTAGATTTTTGACGATGTGATTTTTAAATTATCTGTATGCCAGGAAAATCCTTACGTAAGCTCACAGACTCAATGACATCAAGGGCTCTGCTCACACACTAAGAGCCGGCATTACAACCTGTGGCCCCTAACCGGAAAACAAAAAAGCCCCGTCATGGGGCTTCCTCTTGAAAAAAGGCTCTAAGGAATTTACTTCGCTACGCTCTTAGCGAGCTCAGATCCTGCCTTGAAGCGTACCACTTTTTTGGCAGGGATCTTGATTTCCTTGCCGGTCTGGGGGTTACGGCCCACACGAGCATTCCTCTTGGCCACGCTGAATGTGCCAAACCCGACCAGCGATACCTTATCGCCTTTTTTCAGTGCGCTTTGCACGGCGTCAGTGAAACCGTCCAAAGCACGCTTGGCATCGGCCTTGCTCAGCCCGGAGGCTTTGGCAATTGCTTCAATGAGATCTGCTTTGTTCATAGCTTTAAAGTTTTTAAGTGGTTAAACGCACAACAAATGTCAAAGGACTTTTTCAAATATTGCAAGAGGTCCCATCAAAAAATCGCAAGTTTTGTTAATAAAATCGCGGGTTTTGTTAATAAGACTGCCTGGTTTCCTGCTCTCTATGGGCCTTTCGGAACAATTGCGCCGCCTTTTTAGAGGGCCCATGCCCGAACCCTCACCTTCACCACTCGCTTTCCTATACGAAAACGGACTTTATTCTCGCCAACCCTCTTACTTCGGTGGACTGCACCGGATTCGAACCGATGACCTCTGCCCTGTCAAGGCAGCGCTCTGAACCTACTGAGCTAGCAGTCCGATGCGTCAAAATTAGACTATTCTAACTATAAATTAAAAATTAAGAATTTCAGGAAAAAAAATCACCATTCGTCTTTCGCCATGTCTGATGAAAGAAGCAAGAAAGAGCCTTTTTTGATAATAATTAATGAAAGAAAAATTTTACACTAGGGAATTACGCTTCCATAGTGCACTCCACCGGCATAATTTGTCAATGATGCTCCTCCGCCGTTACCGTTTAGGGCTGGGCCGCCTGCTCCTCCCCAACCGGCGGGCGCAGAGCCGCAATTTCCACCCGTGCCATTGGCTCCAGGAGCCCCATAGTCTCCGCCGTTTCCACCACAACCGCCGTTATATCCACTATATATACAACCCCCTCCCGAATTTCCTGTTGAACAGCCGCCCGTTCCGGGAGCACTGGGAGAGCCTGCCGTTCCATTAGTGGCTCCAGCTCCCGCAGACGTACAGGAAAGACAACCAAAACCTGAAGCTTTTGCACCACCAGAGGTGGGCGCAAGACCTGCATTCCCACCCGGGATACCTCTTCCGCCGCCTCCCCCGCCTCCACGGGATCTGCATCCGCCAGATCCACCACCGCCGCCGCCACCACCACCAGCGATCAGACCATAATTATAAACGATTACTCTCACAGTTCCATTTGACAAGATAGCAGCTCCCCCCGCTTGCCCACCTCCCCCAGGAGTATCACCCGCTGGGCATATTCCATCACTTTCCTGGCCACCATTGCCTCCACTGCCACCTCCACCTACTATGGAGCCATAATTATACAAAATTACTTGTGACCCCCCTGGCAATCCTGAAAAATCCAGTGCCACTCCTCCCGGAGAAGCCGCACCCAAAGTAACTCCCGGGTTCACGTACACACACCAGCGCCGCGCGATGGAAGGACTTCCGGCTTGAATGAAAAAGTTATTACCATTTGAATTGGTGTTATAAACATACAAATTTTGGCAATGATCGCAAAGAGAATTCCAAAAACCATTACCTC
>JANWWQ010000043.1 GCA_025055635.1 Flavobacteriales bacterium | reverse complement strand
TTTTATAAGCGAAGCCCGCACTGGCCACCGAAGCAGCCGGTGCTGTTAACTTCATCCGGGCTAAACCATACGTTTCAATGGATGTGTCCTTCTGGGCACTTCCAAATGTGACAAAGTAGCGATGGTCTAAAGGAGAAGCGTCGGGAGGGTCGTTGGCCCCAGCGATATGGACGCGTAATGAGGCGGACGGTCCGCCCGCGAAAATGGTGTTCTCATAGCCACTCCAAACTCCCGTCCACCCATGCGTGAAAAATTGGGCCCCATTGAAGATGGTGGCATACCCTTCACCCCGATTGTACAAGGGTTCCCGAATATTAAATTGTAGCACCTGACCTGAATGGTAATCCGACGCAAACGATTCCTTTATTACTGCTATGTAATATGGAGCCGTTGCATAGGCTGAAAAATTGTTATCAGTTTCCAGTATGTACCGAAGATTGTTTGTGCTTTGGGCTATTGTAAGATAATAATAAATGGTATCACAAAACAGACTGAGACCTGGAGTGGCATGGTCATCCGGTGAGAGGTAAAGGGCCGAGTCCAACCGACCATCATTGGGCTCTCCATAAAAAAGAATGTAGTCCCCTGGATCCCACAACCCGTCAGTTTCGCCAGCCACGTAAATAGGTATTTCCTGACCGCGGGCAAACATTTGGAGCTGCCGGGGGTCGGTATTGATCGGGAATCCAGCATTTTGTAAGGTACTGTAAGAAATCCTGTGAATACCCCGCGTCGCCACAGGGCACTTGAAGTAAACCTGATCATAGTTAATCCATTCATTCCCATAGGTTTGCCCCCAGACTTTCCAGTCCAAACCCCCGTTAAAAACCGCCCACAATCCCAGTGATATAGAAAAACTGGCTGATCTTGGCTGAATATTGAAAAATCCCATCTATCGCAAAGTTAATATCTCATAATATCTTGTTCGATGTAATTTGTGTTAAATAATAAAAATAGATCCGGATTGGATTAATAATAGTTTTGGAATTTTTAAGAAATAAAAAAATCAAATTCAGCGTTATTGCAGGAAATACGAAATTTCTCGCGCTATTCAGGAAACACCCAATCTCTTAAAAGAAAGAAGAGAAATAGAAAATGTTATAGGACTTAAACTGCCAACAGATATAAGGAACCCAGTAAAAGGAAAAGGCTTAGAAAGAGTGTTAAAGCGAAAGCCGACACCGAAATGCCCGCTATGGCAAATCCACGTCCCCAGTATGTATCGGAGTGTTTTTGAATTCTAATTAAACCTACAATTCCTAAAACAAGACCGGACACGATGAGGCCAAATCCCACGTAAGGCATGAACAAACCCGAAATTGCAAAAATCATAGATAACAAACTCATAACTTCAAGCTTTTTCCCATCTCTGGAAAAATTATTTTCTATTTTGGGATTCCTTGGGCTTTTTTCCGCAAAAAATGTGGGGGTATTTTTGGTTAGGGTATTCTTTCTGATTTCACTATTGAGTGCACCATTTAGAGGTTTTTTTCGGCTATGTTCCCGTTGGATGCCTGACCCTTCAAAAATTAAGGTTTCTCCTGAACTCTTTTCTAGGAGAATAAATCCTTCTTTTGGGAGGTTCAAATCTTCAGAAGCTACAATGGGAGGTACACTGTCAGAATCTGAAAATGCCCACAAGGTGGGGGAAGAAGGTGCTTTTTGCAGTGTATGTTCTGAAGGGTTACCAGGCTCTATCACCTTGGGTCTATCATTGGCAATCCATTGAATATGGAACCTTTTGGTATAAAGTGGTCGCTGGATATGACAAGAGAGGAGGGGAATGAGGATTAAAATTAGATATATAACGTTTCTCAATTTCATAGCAAAACATTGAATGTAACAGTTCAAATTAACACAGGTTCATCGTTGGGATTACCTTTTTCTTTGAGGAGTCTCAAAGGACTTTTCACATGTTTTTGTAAAAGACGAAGGGCATCCCGTTTTACTTCAGGCCATGTTGCCCGTTGCCAGAGAATGTGACGCGCCTCCCGCAAACCTTCCTGAAGGGGCTTGAGAGGTTCGGGGTAAGCACGGGGAGGCAAATACCACTTTCTTTCTAATGCAGACATTCGCCACGGAGCCAGGATGTAAGGGGCAGGAAGAGGCCTTAGCTCTGGTATCCATTTTTTTACAAAAATACCTTCAGGATCGTGGTCTCGGGCCTGTTTTTCTGGGTTGTAAATGCGCAAAGTATGAATACCCGTAAGTCCGGCTTGCATATGGATTTGCGGGTAGTGAATTCCCGGCTCAAAATCCAGAAAAAGTCGAGCAAGATATTCAGCAGCTGGTTTCCATGGCTGGAGAAGCAGGTGGGTCCAACAGGACACAACCATGGCTCGCATCCTAAAGGTGATGTAACCCGTTTCCATAAGACAACGCATTACTGCGTCCACCAAAGGGTAACCTGTCAGTCCTACTTTCCATCGCTCAAACCAATCAGGCCGGAAGGGAGGATCCCACTTCAGAAATCCTCGGTTAAAGGGTTCCCACTCCATGCGCCACTCGCTTTCAAATTTCTGAATAAAGTGGCTGCGCCAGATGAGTCTGGTACAGAGGGCATGAAGTGGCCCGCGGTGAGCCGCAGGCTCCGCACGTTTTTTTCGGGAAATAGCCTGATATGCCTCGCGCAAGGAAAGGTTGCCAAACGATAGATAAGGGGAGAGACGGCTGCATGATACTTGGCTTTCTTCTGGTTTGCTAATGCACTGAGTGTACTTAATGAATAACTCCGATGAGAGATATTCTTGTAGCCTCTCTTGACCTTTTCGTCTGCCTCCTGTTTGAAAATTTCCATGGCTTGATGGCCTCGGTGGCAGCCCTGGGAGCCCGTATTCCGGCAGGGAAACCCATCGTCCTGCGAATAAATGGCATGGAACAGGTGAATCTTCTAAATGATTTTTTAAATTTTTATACCAATTGTCACGATGTACCTTTCCTCTCACCACTCCGTTTTGAGGAAATTCTTTCCACGTAATGGCACGAGCCCGGAAGAATCGCCTCAGTTCTATGTCCCTTTGAAAAGAATATAAAAGTCCGGTCTCCTCATAACTAAAAACTGCTGAAATGTAAAACTTTTCTGACAAAAAATGAAAAACTGTTTTTGCTTCACCTTGCATAAAACAGATGCGCCCTTCCCCATATTCTTTAAGGGTGTCTTGCAGATCCCATAAACTTTGTAGAATGAAAATGTAGTGTCTTCTATCATGATGTACATTATTGTGCCACGATGGTTCATCAATGTAAAGTAAAAGGACAGGCCAAGGATTAATTAATGCTTCTGACAACGGCGCATGATCCGAAAGTCTGAGATCTCTTTTAAACCATACTATGTTTATTTTCGTTTTTTGCATGATAAACATTAACTTTTATTCACCTGAAAATGTTTAATTAAACTTATGCAAGCCTATGAACTTGTTGGAGGAATTGATTTAGGGGGGCGTAAGAGTGGTTCGACATCTTTATGTATTTTTAAAAATAATCATGTATGTTTTTTTAATTCTGAGAGAGAAAAAGATAGTCATATTTGGATTTTTAATCTTACGATTGAGTTAAAACTAAAATTCCTTTTCGTTGATGCTCCTCTTAGCCTTCCAGGGGTTTACCACAACCCAAAGGTTTTCACAAATTATCATTATCGTAAGGCTGATCTGGAACTCTCAGCCATGTCTCCCATGTTTCTGGGAGGTTTCACGGCGTCGGCAATGGAGTTGGCTGCTCAATGGAGGCAGGTCGGCCTCCAAGTACATGAAACGTATCCGGCTGGCCTAGTCAGGCACATGAACCTTAATCCTTTGTACCGGAAAACAGAAAAAGCCGCTCAGCTAGGCCCACTGCTCATTCAAGCAATTAAGAAAAGTACATTGTGGATGGATTTACATTTTTCATTTTCCATTCGTTTTCCACGCATTCGTTCATGGCATGAAGTAGATGCTTTCCTGTGCCTGCTGTCTGGGATAAGATACCAGAGAAATAAAGCCTTATGCTACGGAGACCCGGCCGAAGGTCTGATTTGGATTTAGTGCAATTATAATAAATAATAAATGGAAAAATCAATGATTTAAATTAAATTTAAATAAGAAAACATCACCTTTATTTCATTTTTTATTTCATTTTAAAAAGAAAAATCTCCTGAAAAAGGTAATCTTGGCAAGGGCATTAAGGCTTTGAGACCACCGTCACGGTGCCGTGAAGCGTGCCCGCTTTTTCATTGTACTTGTAGCCGGCCACCCAGAAATAAACCCCGTCGGACACCCGTTCTCCGAAAGGACCCCGGCCATCCCATTTGAAGTATGGATCCGTGGACCGATAGACCAAGTTGCCCCAACGGTTGTAAATTTCAATGTAGAAATCGTCGTAACTGCTGGTGGTGAGGGCAAAGTAGGTGTCGTTGGGACCATCACCATTGGGCGTGAAAATGTTAGGAAGGGTCAAAGGTTCAAAGCAATCCACCAAGTCCACATGGAAAGTGTCCACCAGCGGACATTCCATCGTATCCACAAATACTTGCACATAGTATACCCCTGAATCAGCGACTTGGATGGAATAATCCGTGGAGCCTGTACTCCACAGGTAAGAGTTGCCCTGGAAACGGGGATATAGGGTAAGGATTTCATTGTCACACACGGCGGTGTCGCTGGAGAAGGGATACTGCCCATATTTTGGAATGAGGTGGATGGTATCCCGGGCGGGACAGGCCTCTCCGGCCACATAAATCTTGACAACGTACGTGCCCGGTGCATTCACCGTGATGGTGTATGTGGTGTCGCCGGTGCTCCACACGTGGGAATCGCCCGTCAGCTGGGGCATCAATACGATATTTTGCCCCGGGCAAATACCCGTGTCTCTGGGTGGTAAATGGGGTCCTTCCAGGACTGTAACCATCAGAGTATCATAATTCTTGCAACTGGCCGGAGGATAATTTTTGGTAACCCTCAGGATGTAGGCCATTGTCTGCGAAGGATATACGGTCACCGGGTCACCGCTGCCCACAGGGCTTGCCAGATTGTTCTGAAACCATTGAAACTGCGGTGTGGGAGTGGACGGTCCCGGGGAAGAACCGTCCAATACGAGGGGGTCACCCCGGCAGATGGTGGTGTCGGGGCCGGCTTCCACCTCCGGTAAGGGCCGCACGATAAACTGCTTTTGTCCCGTTTTTGAGCCACATTGATTCACGGCAGTGACTGTCACCAAATTGCTGCCGACCGTAGGGAAATAAATTGTGGTCTTATTATTGGCCGTGTCAATGATGGGATTGGGATGGCTCGTCCAGCCGTAATAAGTGTTTGGCGCCAGCGGTACCTGAATTTCTAAAGTATCGTACTGGCACACATTGACCGGTCCAGAGATGCTCACGTTGGGTAAGCCAATCACGTGGATTTTGGCAGTATCTGAACCCGGTCCTACGCATCCAAAGTTGGTTTCTGTGACGTTGATGAAGTAGCTCCCCGTTCCGTTGAAAATGATCCCTATGGCGCTCTCATTGCTCCATGGGCTACCATTCAGAGTCCAGGAATAAGACGATTGCCAATTAAAGGGCGTGGGGTAGAAGTAAAATCCATTGTTCTGGCAAATGGTGGTGTCCGGCGTGGGAGGAATAAAAATGTAGGGAGGATTGACCGGAAATGCGTATATACCTAGGGGCTGAGGATGGGGCGTGCCAATGGTGAGCCGGATCAGCGTACCCTCTACGGGGTCGTTGGGATTATTGCTGTCTGTGCCGATGACACGCACATAATACATGCCGGCCTGAAGTCCGATGGCCCCCAGTCCCGGAATGGGAGGTAACTGCAGATGAATAAGGGTATCGTTAGTGGCATTGACGGCGGTTCCTATGTAAGGCTGATTTGGATAACTCGCCTGAGGAATGAGGGTATAAAACTGGGAGTTAAAGATCTGCAATCCAAACTGGTTGGCAGGATCATATACTACACTCGGTGTCAGGTTGCCCACATCCACATGCACCAGGGTATCAAAGCCCAGCACATCAGTCAAGCAGGCATGAAGGTCAATCTTATGGTTGGTTATGATGTCGCAGTGCCTGATACAAAAAGGTCCGTAGGTGGAACCAATAGTGTAGGGGTTAATGCCCACGATGCGTATATAGTAGTTGCACCCTGGGGGAATGGGATGGAAGAGGGGCTCAATGATACCGCTTACCATACCAGGACTTGGCACCAGTAAGGGATCCCAGGTGTCAGAGTTGGGGAAAGTACCCAGAACGTTGGGATTGGGCGGAAAAACTCCATTGCTGTCTGAAAGTTGGGCCACGTAAGTATTATTTACAAACACGCCCGTGGACCAGAAAGGAATATCAATTACACTGCCCACACAAACCGTATCAAAGGGATTGGATAAAACGGCAGGTTGCAAAGTGGTAATCGTATTCGGACAATTTTGGATGTCCACACAGAATTGCGAAGCTGATCCTATTATCGGAGGAGTGATATCGGTACGTATAAACCGTATGTAATAACACCCCGGTTGCAGATTCACGGGGATTTGCGGGGCAATGATACCAGGATTGGCATTATTCAGCACATAAACTGAATTAGGCGCAGGAATCACTGTGGCCGGATTGAAGGTGGGACTAGTGCTGATTTGTACGGCATAGTTGCCTGTGCCACACAGGGGATTGGTGAAGTGGTAATAGATGTACAGATTGTAATTGATGCACACCGGATTGGGCGATACACTGTCCACTACAATGTCCACAGGATACTGGGCGGGATCGTAGGTACCCACACAACGGATATCGTCCACGGCCAGGGAAGCATTGGTAGTGGCAGCCGTGGCATTCACCCACCTGAAACCAAACCGAAGACTCTGCACATTGTTGAACATCGGGTCAGTAACCTCCTCGTATTTCCATTTGTACTTGTTGTTTAGCTGTGCAGGCCCCACCTGTACCCAAGGGCCATTATTAACACTGCAATACAACTCGCCGTATGCCGAGGGAGAACCTTCGCACATGTAGTAAAAAACGAATTTTACATCCGTAAGGCCCAGCGTGCAAAAGCTTTGCGTGATCACAAATCTGTCAGAGGCTTCTGCGGGCGACCAGTTGGCATTGCCAATCCCATTTGTCATAAACGTAATGGAATCGTGTATATGGAGATACCTGCTGTAGGGGGCGTTGTTAATGGTGCCACCGTAAGTGGAATCCTGGTTGATGGTGTTGGGATAGATGGGCGCTCCGCTATAGAGTGAGTTGATAACCCACATATTTCTGCCTGTATTGGAACTCACCGTGGGAGCCCCTGCATAGTTCAGGATCACTTGATCTACCGGATCCTCAAAATCCTCCGAAAAAACCAGAATTTGGCTAGGCTGAGCCTGCAACGGATGAGGGGCCTTAAATATCAGTATTATTACACAGTTTATGCAACCGACCAGTAGGTGCAAGCGTTTTTTCATAAGCCTTATGATATTTCAAATCACTAAGGTAGAAATAAATGCATTGTATACCACCATTTCTGAAAGGATGTAATTTTGTTAATTTGGAGATGTTTGGGTTTGTCAAAAGGCTGCAAATAGGGGGAGGCCTTTGGGGTGCTGTCCTTTTCCTGAGCAGCCTGCAAAGCCTGCAGGCTTCTCATCTTATGGGAGGGGAGATTACCTGGAAATGCCTGGGGAATGGACAATATGTGTTTCGCCTGCGCCTTTATAGGGATTGTAATGGGATTCCCATGCCACTCCCCGTGGCTCTTCGGGCCTTCAATGTTCCAGGGGTTACCCAGATTCCCATGAGCCTTGTAGCCATGACGGAGATTTCTCCCCAATGCGATGGCGCCGGTCCCACTATCTCTTGTGCCAATACAGGACCTAATATTTTTCCGCCAACTCCGGGAGCAGCCCAACAATATGAATTTGAGTCTAATCCAATCACCCTACCCGGAGTTCCCCCTCCCCAAGGATGGATTTTCACCTTTGATGACTGTTGCCGTAACAACGCCATTCTCAATTTGGTTAATCCGGGTATTGTGGGAATGACTTTAAGGTCCATCATGTACCCTGTACCGGGGCAGCAGCCTGGTCAATGTGCCGACAATTCTCCGGTCTTTGAACAGCGACCGGCCATTATTATCTGCGCCGGCACACCTTTTTATTACAACCACAACGCCAGCGATGTTGAATTGGATTCGCTTTACTACGATTTCGCCACGTCGTTGGATTGGATGAATGGAGGATCCTTTTCTTCGGCTGTTCCTCTCACATATGCTCCCGGATACTCCTATACCAGCCCGATGCCGAGCCAAGCCCAGAATCCAAACAACCAGCCCATGCAACTCAACCACTTCACGGGGGAATTCTTTTTCCATTCCTACACATACGGAAACTTCGTATCAGTGATAAAAGTGGAAGCCTATCGCTGTGGAATAAAAGTGGCCGAGATTTTCCGGGAAATTCAGGTGGTTATTCTCAACTGCGGCGCTAACAATCCCCCTCAAGTGACGGCCCCATTCCAGAATGCCCAAGGGCAGTACACGCTCTTCACGGACACAGTGATGGTGGGCGATACGGTTGATTTTGTTATCACGGCCCATGATCCGGAGTTTCTGCCTACGGGCTGGCCCCAGCAAATCTGGCTCTCCGCTTCCGGCGGAATGTTCGGATTGAATTTTTCAGATCCCGATACGGGCTGCCCATATCCACCCTGTGCTATCCTCTCCCCTGCCCCTCCTGCAGCCAGCACTACCACCATGCAGCTCCATTTTATCTGGCCCACCACTTGCGACCACATCGCTTATCCCTGGAATTGTTATTCCCTACGGAACCTCCACACTTTCGTAATCACCTTCAGCGACAATTATTGTCCGGCGCCTTCTTACAGGACCATCACGGTGGCCATCGTGGTAGTGGCTAAGCCCATAGTGCCCTCCCCCGAACTGCGCTGTCTGGAGGTACACCCCAATGGAGATGTTACTCTTACGTGGATTCCTTCTACCGATCCCCACAATACCTTTCAGAGTTACCGCATTTACGCGGCCACTCATCCCAATGGCCCCTATACGGAAGTGGATTCCATCTTTGATATCAACCAGAACACTTACACCCATGTGGGTGCGGGGGCCCATTTACAGAGTATCTATTATTACGTGATCACTCGGTCTGGCTGTTACGGTAAGATAGCCGATAAGGCCCGAGATACTCTCCAGACCATCTTTGTCAGCGCTACTGCGCCGAATCCTCCGAACATAGAGGTCTCCTGGAACGCCATTTCCACCCCGCTCATCCCCTCCAATTCGGGTCAGTACACCTTGTATGGCGCAACCCCGCCGGGCATGCTCAGTTCCCTTTATCAAGGATCGGCTTTGAATTACACAGATTATTTTCCCACCTGCCAGGTCACCCGTCAATATCAGGTAGTCAATCCCGATGCTTCAGGATGTCTAAATGTCTCAAATGTATTTCAGGATACTTTCCTGAATCTAGTGGCCCCACAGTCTATTCCTTTGGACAGTGTGTCGGCTTCTGCTGGGGGTATCGCTGCCGGATGGTCCCCTTCTGCGGAGCCTGATGTGGGCAATTACATCCTGTTTTATGTCGCGGGCAGCCAGTATATTCCGATAGCCCAGGTTAATGCCGCTGGAGCCACATTTTTTGAGGACGCCCAGCATTTTGCCCAGGACGGCCCTCATTCTTATGCCCTGGCTGTGGTGGACACCTGCGGTAATGTGAGTGATACCTCTGCCGTCCACACCACCATCCATCTTACACACCAGATTTTCCCCTGTTTAGGACAAAATATTCTCAGCTGGACTCCTTACGGAGGATGGCCCCCCACTGCTTACAGGGTGTGGACTTCCCTGAATGGAGGCCCCTACACGCTTTTAGCTTCCCTAAGTGGCAACACCCTCACCTACACCCACCAGAATTTGCAACAGGGCCAGCAGTATTGCTATCGCATTCAGGCTTTAGGGCCCAACGGACAATCCTCAACGTCCAACACCCTCTGTGTTTCAGCCGATGTTCAAAATTTGCCCGCTTTCAGCTATATCCGATTTGCCACGGTACAAACCGACAAAAGTGTGTACCTGTGTGCGGTGTACGACACCCTGGCCGACGTGAAGAAAATTTACCTCACAAGGGCTCGGGCCTCTACGGGTATCTTTGACACCATTGCCACGCTGTACCGCGACGTAGGCTCCCCACAGGTGTGCTATTTGGACCAGCAGGTGCTCACCGATTTTGAAAGCTACCTCTACCGCCTCGTTCTCATTGACAATTGCAACCAGCCTTCGGGGCAATCCAATATTGCCCGTACTATACTGCTACGCGGTCAGCAGGCCGGTCAGTTCGCCAATTCCCTCTTCTGGAACGATTATGAGGGGTGGCCCCAGGGTCCAGAATCCTATACCTTAGAACGGCTTGTCCCAGGAATTTTCACTTCCCAGGCCCTTGTAGGCCAGTTTCCTTCCAATCCAGGTTTTGTTCAAGAAGATGTGTATTCCCTCCTCCCTGAGGAGGCTCTTTTTGAACAATGCTACCGCGTGCTGGCCCGCGAAGCGGTTGGCAATCCCTTGTTTTTCAAGGACAGCAGCTATTCCAACATTATTTGCATCCCGCATGAGCCGACCTTTTTCGTGCCCAACGCTATCAACCCTTCTGGAGGCATAAACACCATCTTCCAGCCGGAGGGTCTTTGGAGCCACATGGTGGAGTCTTATCACCTAATGATCTTCAACCGGTGGGGTGAACTTCTCTTTGAAACGCGAGATATAAATAATGGATGGGACGGTACATATCAAGGTAAACCTTGCCCAGTGGGAGTATACGTTTACAAAATGGAGTTGCGTTTCCGGGGGCAGGAGGAACAGGTGCGCTTTGGCACTGTTACTATTGTTCGCTAAATTTTTGTGAGTTCATTACTTGTAGCTGCGCCCTGCATCACTCCGCGGGTCATTTAGAAAGAATAGAACGTTTAAGACTGATTTGTGTCAAAACAATCAGTAATTCTTTTTTAAAACTTCAAGGATATCTTGAATGCGCGGGGTGATGATGATATCGGTGCGGCGGTTCTGGGCACGGCCCTCCGGCGTAGAATTGGGAGCCACAGGCAGGTATTCTCCGCGGCCGGCAGCGGTAATGCGCACCGGCGCAATGTGGGGGTTTTGGAGGATGATCCGGGCGACAGCCGTGGCCCGCAGCACGCTCAAATCCCAGTTGTCTTTCATCAGGCTGCCAGGACGTAGAGGTACATTATCCGTGTGGCCCTCCACCATCAAGCTAATGTCTTTTTCTTTTTCCAAAACGTTAGCCAGCGTTTGCAGGGCTTTGACACCTTCCGGTTTCACCTCGGTCCGTCCACTTTCAAAAAGCAGTTGTTCGTCCAGACTTACGTACACTTTTCCATCTTTTTCGTACACGCGTAATCCTTGTCCCGAGTAACCCTTCAGAGCATTCTGAATGCGGGTGAGTAGGCTGTTCAGGGCTTCTTTTTGTTCGGCCAAGAGACGTTCCAGTTCCTGCACACGGCGCTCTTTTTCAGACAATTCAGCCTGTTGTTGTTCCAGGATTTTTTGCTTTTGCCGTAAATCGTCCTCTATCTTTTTGAGGCGTTCCTCACGCTCCTTCAATATGGAAAGTATTTCAGATGTTTCCCCTTGGGTGCGTTTAATGGCTTCCTGGAGGTGGCGTTCCAGGTCTTGTTTTTCTTCCTGAAGGCGCTTATAATCGGTACGAAGCCGGCGCAGTTCATTAGCCAACCGCAAGGTGTCGGCGCGAAGATGAGTTAGTTCTGACCGCAATTGCTGGGTTTCCCGGGCCGCCTCCTCCAACTGGCTGGCACTTTCCCGGCGATACATGGCCAGTTCCTCCTCGCATTGTCTTAACCGGGCTACCTGCTCATCGTACTTTTTCCGGCTGACACAGGCCGTCGGCAAAGCACCCACTATCACAATAAAAATAAGGCCAAGGACCGGCGCAGGGTGAAACCTCATCGGGGCCAAATTAACAGGGGTTTTATGCGAATATCTGCCCTTAGGGATCATCTTTTTCCACACTGTCGTGTTGGTGAACAAAAGTCCATGGACGGCTTTCATAAACTTGATTGAAGCGCAGGGGTAACCCTGTGGCGCCATGCCTCAAAATCTCCGCTTAATATTTGTTCCCTGGCAGCGCGCATTAGCTCCAGATAAAAATGAAGATTATGCAAGGTAGCCAGATGCAAGGCCAATATTTCGCCTGTTCGGAACAGGTGATGGAGGTAGGCCAGAGTATAGCCTTCTTCCCCAAAGAGGGTGGGGTTCAAGGGTTCAAAACAACGTTGCCAGCGGGTGTTTTTGATGCGGATGATCCCCTGCCAAGTGAAGAGCATGCCGTGGCGGGCATTCCGAGTAGGTATCACACAGTCAAACATATCCACCCCACGGGCCACAGACTCTAGAATGTTTACCGGTGTACCCACACCCATTAAGTAACGAGGTTTTTCAAAAGGCAATATGTCGCATGCCAGCTCCACCATAGCGTACATAGTCTCTGCCGGCTCTCCGACGGCGAGGCCCCCAATGGCGTAGCCTGGAGCGGGCACCTGGGTGACGAATCGGCCGGAGGCTTCCCTCAGCGCCGAATACACCGAACCCTGGAGGATGGGGAAGAGGGCCTGAGGGTAGCCGTAGAGGGGCTCGGTGGCTTGCCAGCGTTCCACACATCGGATCAGCCACCGGTGCGTGAGCTCCATGCTGCGGCGAGCGTAATCCTCTGAACAGGGATAGGGCGGACACTCGTCAAAGGCCATCACGATATCGGCACCGATGGCCCGTTGGATATCCATTACTCTTTCCGGTGTGAACAGATGCCGCGATCCGTCCACATGGGACTGAAACAGTACGCCCTGTTCGGAGATAGATCGGGTGCGTGCCAGGGAATATACCTGGTAACCGCCGCTGTCCGTTAGGAGCGGACCGTTCCAGCCCATGAATCGGTGGAGTCCGCCAGCCTCTTGGAGGATATCTGGGCCCGGCCTCAAATACAAATGATAAGTGTTGGCCAGCAAGATAGATGCTTGAAGTTCCTTTTGAAGTTCTAAACTACGCACCGCTTTGACAGTGCCCACCGTACCTACGGGCATAAAAGCGGGCGTGGGAACGGGGCCGTGCGCAGTGAACAGCGTACCCGCACGGGCCTTGCCGCCACAGTCCGTAGCTTCCACTAAGAAAGCAAAAGGCTCCATCAGGGTACAAAAAATCCGCTGCGCCCTTCCCGGAGCCAATCTACCAACTTGTCAGCCAACTCTGGAAATTTAACAAAATCCGTTTCGGCTCGGCTCACGGTGATAAAGCTTTTCACATGGCTCACAGTGCAGAGCCAGGCTTTGTATTGCTCATCAATTTTCCGAAGATAATCTTCCGTAATCAGCAATTCAAAAGGGCGCCCTCTTTTCAAAATGGACAGCATGAGCCCCGACACCGACTCTTCCAGCCAGATGAAATGGGTGGGATGCGGTACATGAGGCTTCAGAAATGAGAAAACCCTTTGAAAAACTTCCAGCTCATGGTCTTTAAGTGTTACAGAGGCGAAGACGGCCGATCGTTCAAAGGCAAAATCTGCTATCGTCCATGGGTGGAAAAGTTGGGCCTGGGCCACTTCCCTATGGAGCTGGTGATAGCGTTCGGCCAGAAAAAACATTTCTAAGGAAAAGGCAAAGCGATCCGGGTTTTGATAAAAGGCGGGCAGAAAAGGGTTATCGGCAAATTTCTCCAGCACCAGGTGAGCTTCCAGGCGCTCAGCCAATATTTGAGCCAAAGTGGTTTTTCCGGCGCCAATATTGCCTTCTATGACTAAGAAATTCATGTGCGTGTAAAAGTAGTCACAGGGGCATCGTCAGGGCATCTATTCAGAAGCTCCTGTACCGAAAGCTGATAGATAGGATGTATCCAGGAGCCGGCTAATTCGGCGGCCGGCGTCAAGGCAAATCGCCTTAAATGCATGCGGGGGTGGGGAATCACCAGAATATCGGAATTCACCACGAGTTGGCCGGCAAGAAGGATATCCAAATCAATTATTCTGTCTGTATAGCCTTTTTCTTGCGAACGCTGGCGCCCCATGCGCCGTTCTATATCCATCAGAACGTTAAAAATGTGAAGGGGAGACTGAGGGGAGCTGAGGATATGGGCCTGGTTAAAAAATTCATGGGGGCTCTGGTAGCCCCAGGCGGCAGAGCGGTACAGTGCCGAGGAACGCAGCGGCGGCAGGCCGGCCTTTTGCAGATGTTGGACGACCTCAGCGAGCCTGGCCGGCGGATCATTGAGATTGCTCCCCGCCAGTATCAGGTACTCCATGATTACGTGTGGCAGGTGGGGACGGAGGCAGAGGGCCATTGAATGCATTCATGGCCGAAGGAAAGCTGTGGGTGAGCACATGGACCACGGCGTCAGCCGCCCGCTCCAGGTTAGCTTTGTACCGAGGAAGCTCATCCTCAGCCGGTGGGCTCAACACATACTCCGACTGCCGACCCCGGGGATAGTTGTTCCCCACCCCAATCCGTAAACGGTTCCAAAACCTATGTCCCAAGTATTCCTCAATGCTGGCCAGACCCCGGTGCCCGCCACTGCTGCCGTGCTGTCGCAGTCGGAGTGTGCCCACGGGCAATGCTACGTCGTCACTGATCACCAACAGATGAGAGGCGGGCAACGAAAGCCTGTTCAGATAATATTGGACCGCCTTGCCACTCTCATTCATGTAAGTGTTGGGCTTAAGCAGCATGACGGGCCGTCCTTTAATGTGGACCGAGGCCGTTTGGCCCAGGCTATCCGTACGGAAGGTAGCACCGAACCGCCGGGCCAGGATATCCAGAACATCAAAGCCGGCGTTGTGCCGGGTGCCTTCGTACTCAGCGCCCGGGTTCCCCAATCCACATATCAGCCAATCAGCAGTTCGCAATTTCACATTGCGAAGTAAGGAGAAAAATAGCGTCGGACCTTCACAAGCAGAACCCGTGAACTCATGCCTTTTTCACAAAAACTTTCCTCCCCTCATAAACTATGACTTTGCAGAGGAGAATTAAAAATATTTCACCATCATCAATCAGAACCGTTTTTATGGAGTGTGAAAATTATAAATAAAAGAACGTCATTTACTTATAAATTTAGTTTTTTAGAAAATGCCAACTTATTACATTAAAACTCCATTTTCAGCTAATTGAGTACCGACTAGTCTCATTTTGTCCAATAAAACAAGTAAAAACACAGTGGCTAAACCTTTTCCACTATTCTCGTTCAGGAGAAAAATTGCTTAATAGGCGTTTGATTAATTTAAATTGTATTAATAATTATGTATAAATTTATTTTGTTTTCCCAGTTTTTCATATCATTATCATAATCATTTACTTAATTTTATTTTTGTTCCAATATTATCTTAGTCCCCTCCCACTAGTAATAAGTAAACCATGGCCCGAGGGAACAGAAAGGCTACTCCCGCTGAAGAACCCCTGGAAAGAAAGCTCTGGAAGGCAGCCGATAAGCTGCGTAAAAATATGGACGCCGCTGAATATAAACATGTGGTGCTGGGGTTGATATTCCTGAAGTACATTTCCGAGGCGTTTGAAGAATTACAACATAAACTTAAGGAAGGAAAGGGGGAATACGAAGGGGCTGATCCTGAAGACAGAAATGAATACGTAGCCGAAAAGGTGTTTTATGTGCCTGAAAAAGCCCGCTGGTCCTATTTGCAAAGCCGGGCCAAGCTGCCCACCATAGGTCGGGACTTGGACGATGCTATGGACGCCCTGGAAAAGGAAAATCCCTCCCTGCGGGGCGTATTACCCAAGGTGTATGCCCAGGAAAAGCTGGATAAAACCAGCCTGGGCGGGCTCATAGACCTCATCGGAACCATTACACTGGGCACCTCGCAGGCCCAGGCCCGCGACATTTTAGGCAATGTGTATGAATATTTCTTAGGTCAGTTTGCTCTGGCAGAAGGCAAGAAGGGAGGCCAATTTTACACGCCTGCTTGCGTGGTGAAGCTCCTGGTGGAAATGCTGGAACCCTACGAGGGCCGGGTCTTTGATCCATGCTGCGGCAGCGGGGGCATGTTTGTGCAAAGCGAAAAATTCATCAAAGCCCATCAGGACTATTACCGCAAAAACAACGGGAAAAAACTTCCGCTCAACCCCTCCGACCGGATTTCCATTTATGGGCAAGAAAGCAATCAGACCACCTGGCGGCTGTGCAAGATGAACCTGGCCATCCGCGGCATTGACAGCAGCAATGTGAAATGGAACAACGAAGGCAGCTTCCTCAACGATGCCCATAAGGACCTGAAGGCCGATTTCATCCTGGCCAATCCTCCTTTCAATGATAGTGATTGGAGTGGTGAATTACTCCGTAACGACCCCCGCTGGGTGTACGGCGTGCCGCCCGTGGGCAATGCCAACTATGCCTGGATACAGCACTTCATTTATCACCTGGCGCCCAATGGCCGGGCCGGCTTTGTCTTGTCAAAAGGCTCGCTCACCAGCAATACCGGCGGTGAGGATGAAATCCGGAAAAACATCGTAGAGGCCGATCTGGTGGACTGCATCGTCAACCTCCCCTCCAAATTATTTTTGAACACCCAGACACACGCCTGCCTGTGGTTTCTGAACAGAAACAAAAACGGCCGTTCCTTCAATTCAACGAAAGGAAAAATCCTCTTTATAGATGCCCGCAATATGGGGCACCTGATCAACCGACGTACCCGTGAACTGAGCGATGATGACATTCAACGCATTGCCCAAACCTACCACAACTGGCGTACAGGCGAAGGCGAATACAACGATGTCCCCGGCTTTTGCAAAAGCGCTACATTGGAAGAAGTAAGGGCCTTGAACTATGCCCTCACCCCCGGCCGCTATGTGGGCCTGCCCGAAGAAGAAGACGACTTCAACTTTGCCGAACGCTTTGCCGCCCTGAAAGCGGAACTGGAAAAGCAGATGGAAGAGGAAAAGGCGCTGAATGAGCGAATACGGAATAATCTCTCAAAAATCATTTTGCCGGAAAAGTAAAATAAAAATTTCGTTATTTTACTTTAGAGGCGGAAAGTAAAATAAGAAGTTTTTTTATTTACCTTTTGTGCATGGAAATTTCAATAGAACAGTTTCGGTCAGGTTATTTTGAAAAGGGCTTTCATTATCAATACTTTGTACCCACCAAAATCAACCGTCCCTGGAAATGGAACAGCCCCGAACTGAATGAACTTCTGGAAAAAGCAGCGCTTCGCCTGGGTGAACTCAATGC
>JANWWQ010000042.1 GCA_025055635.1 Flavobacteriales bacterium | reverse complement strand
GTTTCATCCATTGGAGTTCACGTTTGGAGATCATGTAACGAGTAGCAGGCGTTAAGGGAACGTGTAAGGAGACTACATCCGACTCCCGCAATAATTGCTCCAGAGGAACTTGCTGACTGCCAGGCCAACGCTTCAATTCTTTCGATTTATCTAAAATATCACACACCAATAAACGCACTCCAAAAGGAAAAAGCAATTCTGCTAAGCGAGAACCCACATTGCCTAAACCCACAATACCCACAGTTTTACCAGCCAAATCATGACCGCCTTCCTTTTGCCAAAGACCGCTCTTAATAAGACGATCTGAAAAACAGATGTTATGCAGGGCAGCCAAAATGAATCCTAAAGTGAGCTCCGCTACACAATTCCGATTCACACCCGATGTGTGAAGCACTGGAATGTTCCTTTTCCGGCAAGCCTCCTCGTCAATATTGTCCAACCCCACACCGTATTTGGAGATCACTTTCAAGCGGGGGCAGGCCTTCAAAAAGGTTTCATCCACGCGCTCGCGGCCCACAATCAAAGCCTCCGCATCCGCAACGAATCGGAGGAGTTCTTCTTGAGGTGGATTCTCTTCCGTGCTTCCAAAAACAGCATGAGGAAAATACTCTAAAACGTAGGCCCTCAGCCGCTCATCACGGTTTAGGGAAAAGGCGCTGCACTTGACTTTTAGAGGATACGGCATTTTCGTAAAAAATGATATTTTACGCCAAATTAAAGGATTACTACTCTAACTAAATAAACATTTCGACAAGTGATTTTGGCATTGCCATATTTCAAGATTTTTTTAAGTAATTAGGGTCAATTTAACGCAAACTGGCCAAAAAAAGCGATGCAAAAATCTTAATTGTACGCCCTCAGACTAACCTTTAAAAAAACAGGGAAATCCCAATGATAATTTACGAATTGAATCTTTCCTTAAAAACCCATGAAAGCCAAGTATTCCCATAAATTACCTCTGATCCATACAGGTGGATAGCAATTTTGCAACTGAGATCCGCACGCACTGGCCAATCTGCATAAAGAAATTCACACACAACCTAATTGGTTCCAATATTTTTACTTGAAGGTGGAAATTTTTATGGACTGAATGCAAGCATAACATCAAAACCGCCCCGCAGAGAAATTGGCAGTTTATTTAGTCTTCCAGATTCTGGGACAATGAGGAATTCACAACCAAAAGGTTTGGGAAATTAGTTGATAAATGATTAACACCCTTACACACAAAGGTTTTGGTTTAGAGTTTAAATTCTTTCTTATACTTAATTGGATATGTCTTAGGTAAAGATATCACTTACTTTAACAAGACTACTCCTAAAGATGCTTATAAGTTGAACTTATAAACGTTATGATAAAGTAATAAACCACTGAATGCCATTGACAGGTTTGAAAAAGTAATTTATAACTAATAATGTAGTTAGCTCAGCTCGTTTAAATTTGGAACAGCAAATTTTGTGAGGATCAAATATAATTATAGACATCATCTATTGTATTATAAAACAATATAAGTAAAAAAAGATTTTAAAATCAAAGATTTAATTCTCTAAAGTCCAGGTAGATCATGATATCCCTTTTGAAATTTCTTTTAAAATAAGAGACCCCTAATTTCTTCCAGGCATTTGTTATAAGATTCCGATACCAATTAAAATTTTTGAGTCATTTTACTGCGAAGAATAAGAGACTTTCTTGGAATATTTAGCATAATCTTTTTCAAAGTGGTTATTATAGACATCCGTAATACCTTCACGGAGAGAATAGTGGGGTTGCCATCCCAAGGCCCTGAGTCGGCTTGAATCCAGCAATTTCCGAGGCATTCCATCGGGTTTAGAGGTATCATAAATTATTTCAGCCTGCCAGTTTACTATTTCTCGGATAAGCTCGGCCAAGGCGCCTATACTGATTTCCTCGCCACTACCACAATTGAGCCATAACTCATCATTATAATTTTTCATTAAAAAAATACATGCAGAGGCTAGATCATTCACATGGAGAAACTCACGCATAGGACTACCCGACCCCCACACAACCACCTGCTTCTTCCTTTCCAATTTAGCTTCGTGAAACTTCCTCAATAAGGCAGGCAGCACATGAGATTCCATCAAGTCGTAGTTATCCCCTGGACCATATAAATTGGTAGGCATGATAGAAATAAAATTGCAACCATATTGTCTTCGGTAAGCAATACACATTTTCAGACCAGCCACTTTAGCCAAAGCATAGGGTTCATTGGTAGGTTCAAAAGGACCTGTTAGCAAGTACTCTTCCTTCATAGGCTGTGGTGCCAAGCGAGGATAAATACAGGAGGAACCTAAAAACAATAATTTTTTGACACCATATTTTCGAGCCGCATCTATCACATTGGTCTGAATCATGATATTGTCGTAAATGAATTCAGCGCCGCGGGTGTAGTTGGCCCATACTCCCCCCACTCTGGCCGCCGCCAGAAACACATATTCCGGTTGTTCTTCCTCAAAAAATTTGTATGTAGCCTTTTGATCACGTAAATCAAGCTCTTGCGAAGTTTTTAAAACTAAGTTAGAATAACCTTCCAAAAGAAGTTGACGCACAATAGCTGAACCCACCATTCCTCGGTGGCCTGCTACATAAATTTTGCTGTTAGGATTCATATTTAATTCTCCAAATTATAGTTTAATACTTTATGCCCGCCTTCTTTGAGATATTTTTCTTTTTTAAACAAAGCCAAATCTGCCTGTACCATTTCTTTAACAATTTGGGCCAGGGTATAGCGGGGCCTCCAGCCCAACTTTTCTCGTGCTTTGGATGCATCCCCCACTAGGAGATCCACCTCAGTGGGTCTGAAATAATTGGGATCCACACGAACCACCACTTGCCCCAAGGGCAATTGAAATTCGGGGTTTGAACAGGCATCCACGACACCAATCTCTTGCGTTCCTCTTCCCTTAAATACCACTTGGATACCTAATTCGCCAAAAGCCATTTCTGCAAATTTGCGTACGGATGTAGTAACACCCGTGGCAATCACATAATCTTCAGGCTCGGGTTGCTGCAGCATGAGGTACATGGCCTCCACGTAGTCACGAGCATGCCCCCAGTCGCGCTGGGCATCCAAATTCCCCAGATACAGACAGTCTTGAAGCCCCAAAGCAATGCGAGCCACGGCGCGCGTGATCTTCCGAGTCACAAAGGTTTCACCTCGAAGGGGACTTTCATGATTAAAAAGGATTCCATTCACTGCGAAAATATTGTATGCTTCCCGATAATTTACGGTAATCCAGTAGGCATAAAGCTTTGCTACGCCATAAGGCGACCGCGGGTAAAAGGGGGTTTTTTCGTTCTGAGGGATAGCCTGAACGAGACCATAGAGCTCCGAAGTTGAGGCCTGATAGACTTTCGTATGTCCGGCTAAGCCCAGCAAACGGACAGCCTCTAAAATACGGAGAGCACCCAGCCCGTCAGCGTTGGCCACATATTCAGGCTCCTCAAAGCTCACTTTCACGTGGCTCATGGCCCCCAGATTATAGATTTCCTCGGGCTGAACTTCCTGAATGATCCGCGTGAGGTTTAGAGAATCGGTAAGGTCGCCGTAATGGAGGCGAAAACGAGAGTCTGGATCGTGAGGGTCGCGGTACAGGTGATCAATCCTATCCGTGTTGAAAAGGGACGTGCGTCGCTTGATGCCATGTACTTCATACCCCTTTTCCAGCAGATACTCTGCCAGATAAGCGCCATCTTGACCTGTGATGCCTGTGATGAGAGCACGCTTTGCCATATAGAACCAACAAAATTAGGCACAGTTAATGGCCTGAAACGAAGAAATGCTCTGCCTCACCCATTCGTAAAATCAGCTTTGGGCCCACGGAAGGCACGCCCTCCAGACATCGTAAACGCACTTTTACGACTTTTTCCATAATTGGTTGAGGACCTATTTTTTCCCAATAGGGATTCAGAACCATCATATCCTTAGCGCCTGGCAAGGCCAATCGGTGGGTTTTTATCTCCCCTGACGCCAGCCAAAAATCCATCTCATAAAGAGCTTCCTTAAAAAAGGTGCTTCGGATAAATCCGGGTAGGTAAGGGGGAGCTTCCAACCTGGCGAGCAAGACCGAGCTGGAGGACACAGGTGGCAATGTCACCCATTGGTTCCAACAGATTTCGTACCTCTGGGCCATGGAAACCGAATCTGGATGGCGATACCAAGCTGTTCGTGAACGGCTTTCCATGAGCCACCCCCTACCCGGTACATAATCCTTTACCTCGTAGTAATGCCACAAAAACCAGAGGGTTCGCACTTGTTCGGCCCACACGTAACGCCCGTCCATGCAGGTAACTCCCGAACTATCCCATCCCCCGTGCCAGATTAAATAACGGGCCCTTTGATCATTTTTAATTAATCTTTGACAATTCCATTTATCCAAAAAAGCCGAGGCCACAAGTCCATGCTGGATCAGCGGTCGGGGTCGGTAATTCAGACCATAGCGTGCTATGGAGGAAGTAGGCCAGGGGAAAAAGTCCACTGACTCATTACCTATCCTTCGTATCCAATGGTCAGGTAGACTATCCTTCTGCAAATTTTTAGGTAACACGGTCAAAGCAGCGTCATTTGTTTTTTCAAATTGGATAAGCGATTTATTGAAGCCTTGGATGTGAAGCTCAGGGAAGGGGATGGGCCGGGGAATCCAGGGCAATGAGTGGACAGCTTCTTTCCAGAAGAGCAGGCTGAGTGCCAGAATAGCTAGGGCACCAGGATGTGTAGGGTTTTGCAGCAGATCAAGGGCTAATACCGCAAGCAGAAAGAAGTATCCATGGGCCAGGTGAAAATAATCTGAACGGGCTACGCTGTACCGATATACAAGGAATAGCACCGGCCACATAGACCAACTCCACACACAAGGCCCCGAAAACCAACGCCAAAGAGACCACAAAAAGAAAAGCGATAAAGAAATACCTAGCGGAAAGAGGTCAAAATCCGTGGGTAAAACCATTGTGCCCACGCTATCATAGGCTATGATAAAACTCTGCAAAAGGTAATAAAACGAGCCTTTTATTCCTCCGTGAAGAATTAACCACGCACCTAAATAAAAAAAGAAGCAACCTCCAAGAAAAAAGAATATCCTTCCCCATCGCTGAAAGGAATTATGGAATAAGTAATAGCACCCCACGGCCACAGCCGTCGTAAAACCTATGTTGTTTTTTATCAACATCCCGAGCACTGGGGCTGCAGATGAATGTAAAAAGAAGGAAAATTTCCGCGTGCGGACGTGCAGAAGGGCTCCGGCCATTCCACTCAACCATACCACGTAATCCAGCGATTGAAGGGAGGCCAGGGTAAAAGCCACCACAGGAAGGGTAATCCACCAGGGAGTTCCGAATGTTTTCCCCAACCTAAGGAGAAGCCAAGCAGTCCATAGCCTCACACTTAAAATGAGGGCTATTCCTAGTCCACTCAAACCAGCGATGGCCTGAGGATCCTTTAAGAACCCCAACGGACCATAAGTGAAAATGAAATCTTTTCCGGCCTCTAAACCCTCCCGGAAGAAATAATTCAAAGCAAAAAAGTAGGCCGCATCATACCCTGAATGGGTCTGGTAATCCAGCTCCGGAAAAGTGAAAACAGTGACAAGGAAGGTGCTGGCCAGTTCAACCAGATAACTCCCTGAGAGCGCTTTTTTCATCGCCTCTGTCTATCCGGCAGAGGCCGACATTTTTCTGGTTAGAAAGATAATTCTGACCACCACAAGCAAAAGCCAGGCCGCTACTAACTGATGGAGCACGCCCAAGACAATGGGCACAGCCATTAATAAGGTAAAGATACCCAAAACGATTTGCAGCACGACCAAAGTCAGCAGCCACAAACCTTCCCTCCACAACAAGAAAGCAGGCTTCCCAAAGATTAGCCTAAAACTCAAAGTAATCATCACAAGGAACACCACCCATGCCAGGGTGCGATGAATAAACTGTAGACCCGCTTCGTTTTCCAGGAAATTTAGATACCAAGGTGTACTGGCAAAAACCGCTTCAGGGATCCACTCCGATCCCATTCGTGGCCAAGTATTATACAGTTGGCCAGCGTCCTTTCCGGCTACGAAGGCTCCATAAACAATCTGAATAATAAGAACCAATAAAGCCAATATGGCGTGCCTTCGGATGGCTGTTTGCACTTGAAATCTTGAATTGTAAAAGTTAGAAAGACGCAGGGATTGCCAATAGATAGTGGCGGCTATGGTGAGTGCAGTAAGTAGGTGAGCAGCCAAGCGGTAATGACTCACGCGCGGCTCGTCCACAAGGCCACTTTTAACCATGTACCAACCCAAAAAGCCCTGAAGGCCTCCCAGAACCCCGATGAGTAAAATGCCAGGTAAATAGGCGCCGGGAATACTTCTACGCCATAAAAAAATTGTAAGGGGAATGATGTACACTAGGCCCACCAGCCGAGCCAGTAAACGGTGCACCCATTCCCACCAGTAAATGGTTTTAAAGTCCGTTAGCGTAAAAGTCATGTTCTTGTAGCGAAACTCCGGGGAGGCCTGGTATTTTTTAAATTCTTCCTGCCACTGGGCCTCATTGAGCGGAGGCAGCACCCCTGTCACGGGTTTCCATTCGGTAATGCTTAGCCCACTTTCCGTTAGGCGTGTTATTGCGCCCACCACAAGCATCAAAAGCACAAGAGCTAACCCCACATGGAGCCAGCGCCTTACCGCATGTAAATCAGGCTTGGCAGGGATCTTAGTTTTCAAAGCCATGTGCAGCCCACTTGCTCCCAAAACTTACAACATTTATGTATGGTCCGAACATTAAACCTTATTCTGTAACGACATTTTCAGAGTTTAGGTTTTAATATAAAAAGGGCCTCGTTGGCATCATTGAAAAATCGGGCTGCCCATTCCTTGAAGGAGGAACCTTTCAAGTTGTCCACCCAGCGGAGATAGGCCTCCGTGTTAAGAAAATTTTCTTGATACAGGATCATATCAACCAATCGGTCGCGCCACCATTCGTTGGTTTTCATGTCCGTTTCGAGCTCACGGCGAAGGATTTCCCGAATTTTCTGAGCATTACCCTCGGACGCCCCCTCCGTACGAACTTCTTTTAGTATCAAACGTACGGCTTGGAGAAGTTCGTCCACTCGTTGGGGATCACATCCGAAGTTGATATGACTGGTAAAATGTGGCTCTGGCCACGGGCTGAGGGTAGTATTGCAGCGCACATAGTAGACCCCCCCTTTATCCTCCCGCAGGACCTCTCTTAGCCTGATAGATAGGAGGGTTGACACGGCCTTTGCCTGCCAGCGGTGTTCGGGGGTGAAGTCCACCAGACCGTGCATGTATAGAGAGACTTGCGATTTGGGTTCCACCCCTTTCTCCACAATTTTTGTAAACTTTCCTGGGCTTTTCCGCACCCCTCGATCTGTGATGGCTTCCCGACTACGAGTACCCGGTATGGAGGCGATGTAAGTGGCCACCCAATCTAAAAACTGGGTTTCGTCCAAGTTTCCCACAAAGACGAAGGCAAAATCGCCCACGTTGCCCAAACGCTCCTGCATGATCCTGCGCACAGCCTCTTCCCGAACATTTCTCAGTTTTTCTACGGTTAGTGGCGCCTTTCGGGGATGACGGCCATACAGGATAAAATCCACGCTGTCCATAAAGGCTTTCTCAGGGCTATTGGCCATCAACGACAAAAGATTCTTTTGCCTCTCCAGAACCACCGAAAAGCCCTCATTATCTACTCTGGGATTGGTAAAATATAGGTGAATGAGCTGGAGCAGTGTCTCCACATCTTTCAGGGAGCTTTGGCCTGTGAAAGACTCCCAGTAATTGTTCAAATTAAAAGAAAGTGACACCGTTTTCCCCCGCAACATTTTTTCCAATGTGGAAGCATCATAGTCCCCCACCCCGCTGGCCTCCATTATTTCTGCCAACAACTCCGCAGATTCAGCGTCTTCATCAGGAGCTTTAAAGGCTCCGCCAAGGCTGACGGCCGAACAAAGGACTTCATCGTTTTTAAAGTCGGTTTTCTTTAGGTACACGCGGGCCCCATTAGAAAGCATAATTTCCTTCACATCTGTGCCCGGGACCACGCGGCTCAACAAAATGCGACCTTTTTCCGGTTTCGTGGGGAGCAGACGGTCGCCGACCTGTTTTTCGGTCAAGGGCTCTGGGGAGCTTTTTATACCTTTTTCAAAGGCAGCCACAAGGTCCGTCTCCGTTATCGGAGCCGCCGAAGCATTTTCGGCACCCGTGGAAACCAGCCTGGGGGCCTCCAGCATTTTTAAAAATTCAGGAAGGAAGGACTTGATATCCTCTATTGTGATATTTTGGATTAATTCTCTTTTTCGATCATACAGGATTTTGGGATCAGGAAAAGGTTGGCCCGTAAGGTAATGGGCCACAAGAGCCATAGCCAGCTTGTCCGATTCCCGTTTATCCCTTTCGTTGTAGTCTTTTTCAGCCTCTTTGAGCATATCGGCTTTTTGCCGTTCCAGTTCTGAAGCGGTAACTCCATGTAATTGCAATCGCTTCAATTCAGTGGCCACGGTTTGCAAAGCTTCCAAGTCCTTGTCGGTCTTGGGCACCACGACCATAAAGAGAGCACTGTTGTTTCGCAAAAAGTCAAACGCTCCCACAAAAGCATACAAAAAAGTGCTTTCAGGCTTTTTAGACAGCTGGGACAGGCGCTCATTCACTATGCCGGAAACACATTCTCCTAAGAGTTTTTTCCGGAAGTCATCGGCCGTTTTTAAAGGTTGACGGGGACGTAGGTATAAGGCCTGCACGGCATTGAAAGAGGCTTCCGGATCACGGACTACAGCCGCCTTAATCTTGTCGTTTGCGGGCACCGAATACTCTTCTCTCTTACGAGGTTTGGAAGGACTTTTAAGGCCGCTGAAAAGTTTTTTGATTTTGTTTTCAATATCGGAAGGATCCACGTCGCCCACCACTACCACAGCCATCAGCTCCGGCCGGTACCAGTCTGTGTAGAAGCGCTTTAAAACCTCGTGAGGAAAAGTTTCCAAAATTTCTTTTTTACCAATGGGAAAGCGGTCCCCGTAGCGAGTACCCCCGAATAAAACAGGCCAATATTTTCGGCGCATCCGCTCCTCAGCGCCTTGACCCAGGCGCCACTCCTCCACCACAACCCCTCGTTCCTTCTCCACCTCCTCGGGTTCAAAGGCAATACCTCCGGCCCAATCGGCCAGAATTTGCAATCCCTTGTCCACCACGCCGGGGGTATCGGTGGGCACACGCAGCATGTACACCGTTTCGTCAAAACTGGTGTAAGCGTTTAAATGGGGCCCGAATTTGGTACCCACGCTCTCAAGAAAATTTACTAAATCATTTTTCTTAAAATTCCGGGTACCGTTGAAAGCCATATGCTCACAGAAGTGGGCCAACCCTAATTGGTCTTCATCTTCCTGACAGGAACCTACCATGACTGCCAACCGCATCTCCACACGCTTTTCAGGCTTAGAGTTGCGTAGAATGTAATAGCGCAGGCCATTTTTAAGAGTGCCCACACGCACCGCAGGATCTAGGGAAAAGTAACTCTGACTGGCACAGTACGGCGGGGCTACAGACAGAAAAAACACACCAAACAATATACCGCTGATGAAAGAGCATATACTTTTCATGTGATTATTTTCAGGGATTAAACTGGGCTAAAGTAATAGCAAAAGGAACACCTCAAAAAAAGATGCAAATGTTCATGCCAGAGAATTCTGAATTGTATGTGAATAATACACCTGGCCTCAAAGGGGTCTGGAAGAGGTCAATTAATACCTAGTTCATCCCTGAAACTCTTCAATGGAATATTGAAGCGAAAAAAGGGAATGAGAATGTCGCTGGGCGGTGTAAGCTAAATAAAAAAGCCCTGCGATTGCAGGGCTCTTGTGGTTGCGGGGGCTGGACTCGAACCAGCGATCTTCGGGTTATGAGCCCGACGAGATACCAACTTCTCCACCCCGCGTCACAAATTATTGAGCAAAATTAATACCAAATTTTCAGATTTGCAAACGTACTTCCTCCACCAAAGGGCCTCCAGCCAGGATATCAGAAGAAGCCATATCGGCATACTTTTCAAAATTTTTCCGAAAGGCCTGAGCCAGCTTTAGGGCTGCGGCGTCGTAGGCCTCTTTGTCGCTCCATGACTGGCGCGGATTGAGAATATCGCTCGGAACACCGGGGCAGGTGGTGGGAAATGCGAGCCCAAACACAGGATGAACGGCATATTCCACCTCGTTCAGCTGGCCATTCAAGGCGGCAGAGATCATGGCACGGGTATAGGGCAAAGGAATCCGCTTGCCCACACCGTAGGGACCGCCCGTCCAGCCGGTATTCACGAGCCACACTGTAGCCTTATGCCGACGCATGCGTTCCCCCAGCAGCGAGGCGTAAACCGTGGGATGCAACGGCAAAAATGCCGCTCCGAAGCCCGCAGAGAATGTGGTCACAGGTTCGGTGATACCAGCTTCGGTGCCTGCCACCTTGGCAGTGTATCCACTAATAAAATGGTACATTGCCTGGCTCTCATTCAGGCGTGAGATGGGTGGCAACACGCCGTAGGCATCACAGGTGAGGAAAAAGATATTCTTGGGTACTGGCGCAATGAGTCCAGGCTGCACATTGTCCACATGGTAGATGGGATAACTTACCCGGGTATTCTCTGTGATGGCAGCCGAACTAAAGTCCACTTCCCTGGTATTTTCGTCTATGGTAACATTTTCAAGCAAAGCGCCGAATCGGATCGCGTTGAATATTTGAGGTTCTTGTTCGGCACTGAGGTTGATACACTTGGCATAGCATCCGCCCTCAAAGTTGAAAATCCCCTCGTCGCTCCAGCCGTGCTCATCATCCCCAACAAGCCGCCTGTGGGGATCGGAAGAAAGGGTGGTTTTCCCCGTACCCGAAAGGCCAAAAAATATGGCCGTGTCACCCTGCTCTCCCACATTGGCAGAGCAGTGCATACTGAGCACCTGATGGTGATGAGGTAGCAGAAAATTTAGGGCCGAAAAAATGCTTTTTTTGATTTCCCCGGTGTAGGCCGTCCCGCCAATAATCACCATACGCCGTGTAAAATTCAAAATGGCAAAATTGTGCTGGCGTGTACCATCCGTTGCGGGATCGGCATGGAAACCCGGCACACATAGCACATGCCATTCGGGAGTAAATTTAGACAACTCCTCTTTTGTGGGCCTCTGAAACAGGTTGAAGGCAAAAAGGTTACTCCAAGGGTACTCTGTAATCACTCGCAAATTCAAACGGTATTTCGGATTTGCACACACATAGGCATCACGCACGTACACAGGGCTCCCTTGCAGGTACGATGCCATTTTTTTTAAGAGGGCCTCAAACTTTTCTGGTTCAAAGGGAATATTGATATCCCCCCACCAAACCGTACGGTCCGTAATAGGGTCTTTGACGATAAAGCGGTCCTTAGGAGAACGGCCTGTAAATTCTCCCGTACACACGGCCAAGGCCCCAGACTGGGTGAGCACACCTTGTTCGTTCCTCAAAGTTTCTTCGTACAGAGCTGCCGGCGATAGATTATAATGAATTTCTCCAAGGTTTTTCAATCCTACGGCCTCCAATTGAGCCCGCAGGGAGACCTGATTTTGAGAACTCATGTTGATATGAAGGGGGCAAAGTTAAGTATTTTCAAACGTTAGCCACCTCAGGAAGCTCTTACTACTCCCTGGAACAAAACCGCCTGGCACTATTTTTGGCCGCTGAACCGCCAAGCAGGCCCGATAAAGTCGTTTTATATGATAGCCCGTTTTCTGAGCCGTACCCACGACCTTTTGGGCTGGAACGACACATCGGCCATCCGCACCGATGCCGACCAGATTGCCTTGGAAGAGGCCGCTCTGGTGCACGTATTGACCGAGGCAGCTCACCAAAACCTCTCCGCGCTCATCTATGTTCCCCACAGAAAGGACAGCGAAAAGTTTTTCTTCAGACCTGGCGATGGTGCCAACATTCTGTTTAACCTGGCCGAAAAAAGGGTTTTTATAATCCGTCGGGCTCCTCAAAACGGCGCAGAAATTTGTTACGAATTGCCTCTGGGAGGCTCTGAAATGGTACACCCCCTCTCCGGAGAAGTGGCCGAAATGCTGAGGGATATTCTCCGGAGGGAAGGAGGCTTTTATACGGTTTACCCGCCGGAAACCGTGGGTATTATCTCTGACCAGGAACACAGTCCTGGCATGGACCCCCTGCGCAAGCTATTCAACCTGCTTCGGCTGGACCGGAAGGATATTTCACGCATCTACACCTATGCCGTAGCAGGAGGAATTCTTGGATTGGCTCTTCCCCTGGGAATACAGTCTATCATCAACCTAGTGATGGGCGCCCGGGTATCAGCCTCCCTGATTTTTCTGATTGGGGTAGTTCTGTTGGCCGTTTTCCTGTCCGGCGTTATGCAGGTGATGCAGCTTCAGATTACAGAGGCACTTCAGCAAAAAATTTTCCTCCGATCGGCTTATGAATACGTGCGGCGCGCCCCAGCCTTTTGCTGGAGCGATATCAAAAACCGTTACATGCCCGAGCAGATGAACCGCTTCTTTGACAGCCTCACCATTCAAAAAGGAATACCCAAACTACTTATGGATTTTACTACGGCTCTGCTGCAAATCACTTTCGGTATCCTCCTCCTAGCTTTTTATCACCCCTTGTTCCTATTTCTCAGCATTGCCCTCGTAGCTGCTCTAATACTTGTTTTCCGCCTTACCTATCGGCCTGGGATGAAAGCCGGCCTTCAAACCTCCAAATACAAGTACCTCGTAGTCTTCTGGCTGGAAGAAATTGCCAGGGCCGCCGCAGCTTTCAAGCTGGCCGGCGATTCCCACATGCCCCTCCAAAAAATGGATTATCTGCTGGGCAAATACCTGCTGAACCGAAATAAATATTTCCAGGTGCTGCTGACCCAATTCTGGTATTTTATTGGTTTTAAGCTGCTCATCTCCGGCACCTTGCTCCTGGCTGGCTCCCTTCTTGTAATCAACCAGGTCATTAACCTGGGTCAGTTTGTGGCCTCAGAGATTGTCATAATTCTCATTTTGAATGCCACCGAAAAACTAATAGCAAATGCTGAAACCCTGTTTGACGTGGCCGTAGGAACGGAAAAACTTTTGAATGTCGTGGAATTGCCCCTGGAACGGCGCGATGGCTACTCGCTGAGCCGGCCCCTCAAGGCAGGCGGTCCTTTAAGAATAAAATTTGATTCGGTTTCCTTCCGGGAAGAAAAAAGCAAAACTCTGGAGCTGGATAATGTGTCGCTGGTGGTGGAACCTGGCGAAAAAGTGGCCATCCTTTCCGATGACGAGCGATATGGTATCTGCATCAGCGAGCTGCTGGCCGGACTGGAAAAGCCCCTGAGCGGCCAGATTTTTGTAGGAGACATGCCCCTGCAGAACATCAGCCTGCGCTCGTTGCGCCAACACGTGGCCGGCGTATTCATTTATGATTCCATCATTATGGGTACCGTATTGGAAAACATCCATCTTGGGAGGCGGCATGTATCCTTAGAGAAGGTGATGGAGGTGGTGGAAGCGCTCAATATCCACCGCCACTTGCCAGCTCTGGAAAAAGGGCTGGAAACCGAATTGCTACCCCAGGACCGATCCGTGAGCCAGATTTTGCTACGCAAGATCTTGCTGGCCCGCGCTTTGGTGGAGCAAGCAGGGCTGGTGTTGATGGAACATTTTGACACTCGGGACTTTGGTTCCGACGGTGAAGCTATACGGAACCTATTGCTGCGCGACAGAAGCTTTACACTCCTGGCCGGCACCCATGACAACCGCATGGTGTTCCATTGCGATAAGCTCCTGTGGCTAAGCCAGGGCCGGCTGAAGCATTTTGGTCCCCCGCAAGCAGTAGCCCACGACGAACTGCTCAAAAAACTCGTGGAATGAAAATTGCCGCACGTTGGAAGTACAGTTTTTACCGCCAAAGGGGATGGTCTACGCCTAGGCCATCGCCTCTACTCGCTTTTGAAAAAGTCTATAATCCCCATACGGCCCGCCGGGTCAGCCTGTGGCTGCGCCTCATCATGGTCATCATAGTCTGCTTCCTTTTTGTACCGTGGACTCAAAACTTTCAGACGGAAGGCCAGTTGACCACCCTAACCCCAAACGACAGGCCCCAGGAAGTGCCAAGCACCATCGCCGGCAGCGTGGTGCGTTGGTACGTACGCGAAGGACAGTTTGTCAGAGAGGGTGATACCCTGTTGCAGCTCTCTGAAGTAAGAACTGAATTTTTTGACACACTGCTGATAAAACGAACGGCCCGCCAGGTGCAGGCCAAAGAAGCTGCCGTGGACGCCTACATCAATAAAATTAAAGCCTATGACGCCCAGATCATGGCCCTTGAAAGCAATCTTCCCCTGAAGCTCAACCAGGCCCGCAACAAATTGCGTCAGGTGGCCCTGAAGTTACGCAGCGACAGCATGGCTGTCGTGGCCGCTGACACTAATCTTAATATAGCCCGGCTCCAGTTGGAACGAGCCCGAATACTATACCGGGATGGTATCAAGCCGCGGCAAGAACTAGAAGATAAACTCAACAAATACCAGGAGGCCGAAGCCCGCTTGATAAGGGTTCGTAACGAGCTGCTCATCAGTCAGAACGAATACATAAACGCGCAGATTGAGCTCAACACCATTCTCAATGAATTCAATGAAAAAATTTCAAAGGCCGAAAGTGAACGAGAAGCCGCAAAATCTTTGCTTTATGCTACCGAGGCGGAAATTGCAAAACTTCAGACACAGCTCTCCAGCTACATCATTCGTAGCGGCTTTTATTTCATTACTGCACCCCAATCCGGCTATGTGGTCAAAACCTTAAAAGCTGGTATTGGAGAAATCGTAAAAGAAGGAGAGCCGGTGGCCACCATAGTTCCCGCTCGTCAGCAGCAGGCGGTGGAGCTCTACGTAAGGCCTATGGATCTACCCCTTGTTCGCCTGGGCCATAAAGTACGTGTGTGGTTTGACGGTTGGCCGGCATTGGTATTTAGCGGTTGGCCCAACGCTTCCTACGGCACCTACGGGGGCATCGTTGCGGCTATAGATTACAACATTAGCCCCAACGGTAAATACCGCGTACTGGTTAAGCCAGACCCCACCGATCACGAATGGCCGAAGTTATTGCGCATGGGCACGGGAGCCCGCGGCATCTTCCTGCTCAACAACGTACCTCTCTGGTACGAGTTGTGGCGCCAGTTTAATGGCTTCCCGCCCGACTTCTACTACGGCGAACCGCAGAATGACAGTTCCCCAGGTGGCAAATAAGCTCATCCGTCTTTGGCTTTTTCATTTAGCTTGCCTTCTCATTGCTAGGCCGGGACATACCCAGTTTTCATCCACACTCTCCGAGAAGGAATTCCTAGAGCTAGTCCAGCGCTACCATCCTGTTAGCTACCAAGCTGCTTTCACGTCCGAAACAGCCTCTCAACTGGCCAATGCAGCCCGGGGCCACTTTGACCCTGTAGCCGCTGCGTCCTGGGACAACAAGCGATACGACCAGAAGGAATACTGGCGCCTACTGCAGACCGAAATAAAAGCTCCCCTGCTTTTTGGACCTGACCTGAAGGCAGGATATGAAAATGCGGATGGGCTTTACCTGGATAGTCCGCATATTCTACCCCAGGCAGGCCTAGTTTACATGGGCCTATCCATTCCGCTGGCCCGCGACCTGCTCACCGACGAACGCCGGACGGCCCTGCGCCAGGCCCAGAACATGCGTCAGATGGGCGTGGCCGAACAGGAAATGCTCCTCAATGAGCTATTCATCCAGGCTGTGAAGGCCTACTGGGATTGGACTTATGCCTACGCCAGTCTCCAACTCTACCGCCAGTTTGTTGAGCTAGCCCGGGTGCGCTTCAACGCAGTAAAACAGGGCTACTTTAGAGGCTTTTTTGCCGCCATTGACACGGTGGAAGCCCTCATCGTGCTCCAGACACGGCAAATCTCCCAACAAGAAGCCCAGCAACAATACATTAATGCCACCCTACACCTGTCTAATTTCCTTTGGGACGAAAAAGGTCTTCCCATGCTCCTGCCGGATACCGTTAGGCCTGCCATCCGTCTGGATACACTCGCCGTTCCCATAGCCAGCGACAGGGAACGCCTGCGCCTGCTCCAGCTCCTACAGGACCATCCGGAACTGCGTCACCGCCGGCTTAAGGTGCGCCAACTAGAACTGGAACAGCGCTTGCGGTTTAACTTCCTGCTGCCCGATATTCGCCTGCAATACAATTTCCTGGCAGAACCGTTGGGTCCCAATCCCATGCAATGGAACTTCAGCCCTTTCCACAACAACTTTAAGTACGGTGCTTCATTCCGCATGCCCTTACTTTTGCGCACCGCCCGGGGTCAATACCAGGCTGCACGACTCAAAACCCGCATCAGTCGCTACGACGTAGATATCAAGGAACTGGAGCTGAGGAACAAGCTTAATCAGGCTCTGAACGATCTGGCCCAAACAGCTCTTCAGGCCGCCATCAACACCAACATGGTCGTCAACTACCAGAAGCTTAACGAGGCCGAAATTGCCAAGTTTAACATAGGTGAAAGCTCCGTATTCCTCTTGAATCAAAGGGAAATCAAACTCATTGAAACTCTTTTGAAATCCTACGAACTTAGTGCTAAAGGTCGCAAGCACCTGGCTGAACTGTACTACCGCGCTGGCAGACCTTGGGACAACTATGTGCCGCTTACAAAATAAATGGTATTTCCTTAATCATTTCCGCCGGCGGCCCGTATAGTGTTCCACAACAGGGTCACAATGGTCATAGGGCCCACACCTCCCGGTACCGGCGTAATGGCCGAACACAAGGGTGCTACTTCCGTGTGGTCCACATCACCAACCAGTCTATATCCATTCGGACTTTGGGGATCGGGCACCCGCGTAATACCCACATCTACCACCACCACCCCTGGTTTCACATGGCGGGCTTTGATGAACGCCGGCCGGCCCAAAGCCGCCACCAGGATATCGGCCCGGCGCGTATGCTCTTCCAAGTGCTGAGTGCGACTGTGGCACAATGTGACGGTGGCGTTGCCCTCCGGACTGGGAGCAGCCAATAGAAGACTTAATGGCAAACCCACGATATGACTACGGCCCACTACGACGACATGCCGCCCCTCAACAGGGATACCATAATAGCGCAGGAGCGTCAGGATGCCACCGGGCGTGGCCGGCAAAAAGCGGGGGCGCCCTAGGGCCAGCAGGCCCACATTCTCTGGATGAAAGCAGTCCACATCCTTGGAAGGTCGTATGGCCTCCGTCACCCGCTGCACCGATATATGGGAGGGCAAGGGTAATTGTACGATAAAACCATCCACATCAGCCCGTTGGTTAAGATGTTCAATTTCCTGAAGCAAATCTTCTTCTGCTATATCAGCCGGCAGGCGCACAGTAAAAGAATGCATTCCACAATCA
>JANWWQ010000041.1 GCA_025055635.1 Flavobacteriales bacterium | reverse complement strand
CCCTTTAGTCCTTTTAAAAATAGTTGAATGAACTTAGCGTAGTCCGTCAGCGTAGCATTGATATCTCCGGCTGGTTTTATCAGCTCATTCAAGTGATATACATTAAAGGTGTCGGGTACTAATTTTTGAAATCCCAGTCTTTTTCCGAAGTGCCCGTAAGTCTGATGAGGATCATGTATGTGAGGCCAGCCGATTTGAAAACGGAGTCCTACTTTTTCATTGACGTAAAATTCTATTAATTCTTCATAAGTTTTACCTGTAATTCTTTCCATCATCATGGAAGCCAGGGCGTAACCTGCATTGGAATAGACAATACTTGTATCGTTTTCCGGCTTCTCAGGGTTTCGGCTGAAAATATTTTCGGCAAATTGTATTTGCTTTTCCGCGCGACTTCCCCGCAAGGGAAACTGGGCTATTTCCCGCCCACTGGTGAGGGGAGCCACACGGGCTCTATGGGACAATAAATCCCCCAAAGTGATGGAATGATATTCTTTTTGGGCCTTGTTCAATAGTTCAGGAAAAATTTCAAAGAACCCCGTTTCCCATTGTATTTTGCCCTCTTCAACCAAATGGGCAGCCACAAACGCTGTTATGGTTTTCGTGTTGGAACCAATATGAAACCGGCTGGACAACGTCAAACTATCCGGTTTATCAATTCTTTTATAGCCTGCTGTTTTTATTTCCAGAATGGTATCGCTTTTTAATACGACGTGGCCTAGTCCCGGCAAACCATAAGCCACTCTGATACTGTCGGTAAATCGGTAAATGTCCTGCCCGTGGTTGGGCGCTGCGCAGAGAATGATGACCACTAAAGGAAGAATATTGTGAAGAAAATTTTTCATGCACAAAGAGTGACTTCTTGCAAAAAAGAGCTTACTTTTCCCAAAATTTATGAATATCATGAATTAAATTTTTGGTGGGCTTATTATAATTTATGCATTTTAATTTAAAATAATTAAGTTTTGGCTCACTTAGTAATCCAATACTTTAGCAAATTTGAAGATGGGATGGTAAGTTTGCACTGTGGCCAAGCCATCCGTAAGAGTGTTGTTGTGGGCCAGCCTGGTGAGTTTGCATCTGAATGCCCAGAACTTTCCCGGCTGGTACACCTATGATACCCTGAGTTCTCCCTTGCCTTCAAATCTTGTTACCAGCCTGGCCGTGGGGCCCGATCGTACCATGTGGATAGGCACAGCGGCCGGACTTGTGGCGCTGAGCGAACAGCTCAATTGGACGATTTACGATACCGCAAATTCCCCTCTAACAGACAATTGGATAAAATGCCTATACATGGAAAGTTCAGGCGTGTTGTGGATTGGAACATTACAGGGTGGCCTGTTTTCATTGGATAATGGAGTCTGGAGCCATTACAGCACTGCAAACGCCCCTTGGCTTACCAACAATATTAGCGCCATCACGCGACGGGCTTCTGGGGATCTTTGGGTTGGTACGCATGGTCAAGGTATTTTCGTCCTGAGTGGGGGTACTTGGCAGCATTTCAATCAGGCTAATACGGGGCACGATCTGACATTCGTGAACGACCTGGAGGCAGACGACAGCAACTGCGTGTGGGTGGCCACTCATAATGCCGGCCTCTTGAAATTTTGTGGTCAGAGTTGGACGGCCTACAACCCTCTGAATACCAACTTCAACACTGCGCACGTTCAGGCTGTTTGCTTAGAGGCTGAAGGTTACGTGTGGGTGGGCCTTGCCGGCTCCCGTCCTGACAGTGCCTTGCATCGTTTGGATAGGTCTACCGGTCAGTGGACTATCTACGGTTCCCATAGCACGGGAGGAGAAGGCATTGGCAGTGTGTGGGATATCCGTGTGGACCAGTTTGGTCGCAAGTGGATTGCCACCAACGAAATCACCCGAGGAGCATGGCTTTTTAACGACACACTATTTACGGTTTTCAACGCCGGATACTGTGGTCTTACAAACAACCGAGTGCTGGCCGTGGCCGAACGTCAGGATACCAGTTACTGGTTTGCCACCATTTCAGGTTTATCGCTCTACAAGCCCTCGCTGGCCGCTTCCAACTCTCTGTTCCCGGTTTCTGCTCCTTCCCTTTTTGTAGGGCCCGTGCCCACGGCCGATTACCTGCTGATTAAGCTGGATGTTGCCTGGGGCGCCGATGTGACGGTACGTCTTCTGGAAGCAACTGGGGCTACGGTTCAACAATGGAGCTTTACCCACCTGGAAACAAAACAAATACTTCCCCTCCACACCCTCCCACCTGGCCCTTATGTGCTTGAAGTGCGGGGAGGGGAGTATGTCACCTTCAGAAAATTCGTGAAAATCTAATCGTTTAAAATGGAGAGCTACAAATTCTTACTTATTGAAAAATCTGGGCCGGTGGTCCGTATTACTATCAACAGGCCCGAAAAGCTAAATGCCCTTAATCGTGAGGTCATCCGAGAACTCAATCAGGCGCTGGGTGAGGCCGAAGATGATACCAGCGTGCGGGCGTTGGTGGTCACGGGTGCTGGAGAGAAGGCTTTCGTGGCTGGGGCCGATATTTCAGAATTTGCACACTTCAACCCTGAAGAAGCCCGACAGCTTGCGGCCGAAGGGCAAGAGAGGCTTTTCAATTTTATAGAGAATTTTCCAAAGCCTGTAATTGCTGCAGTGAACGGATACGCCCTTGGAGGGGGATTGGAACTTGCTTTGGCTTGTCACATACGCCTGGGCTCTACTACGGCCCAGGTGGGCCTTCCTGAGGTGTCCTTAGGCGTTATTCCGGGATATGGAGGCACACAACGCTTGGCTCGCGTGGCCGGCTTAGGTATCGCGTATGAGCTCATCACCACTGCCTCCAGGATAAACGCTGAGCGGGCCTTGGCGGTGGGGATCTTTAACCATGTTTATCCGCCCGACCAGCTTTTGGAAGAGGCCCACAAATTAGCGGAAAAAATTGCGGCCAACTCTCCTGTAGCGATACGCGCTGCATTGTCGGCTATTCGTGCGGGTTATCGTGCCCTTGCCGCGGGTTTTGACGCTGAGATAGAGGCTTTCGCCCGTTGTTTCGCATCAGAAGACTTCAAGGAAGGCACTTCCGCTTTTCTGGAAAAGCGAAAGCCTAAATTCCCGGGCCGATAAAAAGGCCCATGGCTTTTCGGATTAAGCAGCTGGCCTCTCAGACTGCCATCTATGGCCTCAGCAATATTGTGCCTCGGCTGCTCAATTACCTGCTCACCCCTCTGTTGACGGGCATTTTTGAACCCTCCGTTTATGCCATCGTCAATGAACTTTATTCCTACATTGCTATCACGCTTGCCGTTCTCACATTTGGACTGGAAACGGCCCTGCTTCGCTTTTCCCAATTGGAAAGTGACGAACGGCAGGTGTTCGGCACCGCATTCTGCATGGTGGCTGTCCTCACGGGCCTCTTTTTTATAGCGGTCGTGGCCGGAGCCGATACCATATCCCACTGGTTGCGCTACCCGGGTCACAGCGATTATGTAATAATGTTTTCTCTCATCATAGCCTTGGATGCCCTTTCAGCTCTCCCTCAGACCCGCCTGCGCCAACTGAATAAGGCCGGCCATTTTGCTTTTATTAACCTGGTGAATGTGGGTGTTTCCGTTATGTTGATTCTCTTCTGGCTGGTGTATTGTCGTCAGGTCTATCTGGCGGAAGGTAGGGATGCCCATTTTCTGGTAAAATATCTTTACAACCATGATTACGGAGTGGCCTATGTTTTCATAAGTAACATAGTGGCTAGCGGAGTGCGCCTGCTCATGCTGCTCCCCGTCCTGGGAAGCTCTCTTGGTCGTCCATCGTTGGCCTTGGGGCGTCGTATGCTGGCTTATTCATGGCCCTTGGCTGTGGGTTCCGTTTGTTTTATAATTAATGAAAAAGCGGATATACTGTTCCTCACCCACACACTTCCTCGGGAGGAAGCCCGCCACGCCGTAGGGGTCTATGCGGCTTGCTATAAACTGGCCCTGCTCATGTACCTGTTCATTCAGGCTTTTCGCTTTGCGGCAGAACCATACTTTTTTGCCCAGTTAGGTAAGAAAGATGAAAAGGAGATTTACGCTACCGTGATGGAATGGTTTGTAGGTTTTTGCCTGGGAATTTTTCTGTTCATCAACCTCTTTATTGACTTATTAAAATATTTTATCACTCAGGAAGTGTACTGGGAAGGTCTGGGCATTGTGCCCATTATTTCAATGGCCATTCTCCTTTCGGGAATCTATTTGATTTTAAGCATGTGGTACAAACTTTCTGGCCACACGCAATATGGTATGTATTTTTCGCTGCTGGGGGCTTTTGTCACCGTGACTGGCAACGTGGTGCTTATCCCCCTAGTAGGTTATTGGGGCTCTGCCTGGGCCACGCTGGCCTGCTACTTGACGATGACAGCGGTATCCTACTTCTTTGGAAGCCGTATTTATAAAATTTCATTCAATTTGAGGAAATTAGGAATATTAACAGGTATAGCGGCAGCATTTTATGCCATGTTTCTATGGATTATTCCCGAAAATTCTTACATGCGGTGGGGGATAGCTTCCCTTTTACTGTTCCTGTATTTTTACCTGGCCTATGGAATAGTGGGCCGCAAACCTTTTTTGTATGGCATGTATCGTAAAAATTAAAAACACGTCCCCCTATCCCTGTCCGGCCTATGCCACTCCTGGGGCTGCCGGTATGGATCTGCAAGCCCATATTCCGGAACCCATTAGATTAAAGCCCTTGGAGCGGCGGTTGATACCCACGGGAATATTTCTGGAGTTACCGACCGGTTACGAGGCTCAGATACGCCCCCGCAGTGGTCTGGCCATTAAGAAAGGACTCACTGTGCTAAATGCACCCGGTACCATTGACAGCGATTATAGGGGAGAGGTGTGCGTAATCTTAATTAACTTATCTTCGGAGGAGGTGGTCATTGAACCAGGTGATCGGATTGCCCAAATGGTGGTTAGCCGCCACGAAGTGGTGTGCTGGGAAGAGCAGGATGAACTTTCGTCCACTGTGCGCGGAGCAGGAGGATTTGGTTCCACCGGCATTAAGTTATGAAGGCTCTTTCGGGAAAGGAAATTTCGTGGGAATTTTTATTTCTAAATCCCACCGGTTAAAAAATTTCAAGTAATTTCAAGGTGTTAAGTAATTCAAATGCCCGTGATGTTACCTTTGCTCCGTAAAAGGTTCGGTAATTATAATGGAAGATAATGTTTTCAAAAAAGCTGTAAAAGCCGGACGACGCACCTATTTTTTTGATGTGAAGCGGATGCGTGACGGACAGCTCTACATTAGCGTTACGGAAAGTAAGAGGACACGCCATGATGACGGCAGCGTCACCTATGAGAAACACAAGTTATTTCTGTACAGCGAAGATTTCATTAAGTTCAGTGACGCTCTGAAAGAAGTAATAGAATATGTGCGGGCCCACAATCCCACTCCCGTGCAGGAGATTTATCCGGCTGGTGAAGAAAGTGTAGGAGAAGCCACCGAATAACTTGGGCTCATATAGAAACTTACATGCGCTCGGGCCCGCGCTCAGTGTCGGAAGTGGCGGTGGCCTGTGAACACCATCGCAAGTCCCAAACGGTTACAGGCTTCAATGGATTCATGATCCCGCACACTGCCTCCGGGTTGAATGATGGCTGATATTCCGGCTTTTGCTGCCATTTCCACGCTGTCCGCGAAGGGGAAGAAGGCCTCGCTGGCCAGGACTGCCCCACATGTGTCAAGACCTGCCTCCTGGGCCTTGAGAAGGGCATGCCGAAGGGCATCGATGCGCGCTGTGTGGCCTGCTCCCACCCCCACGACCATCTGATGGCGAGCCAATACGATGGCATTGGATCGTACATGGCGTACGACCTTCCAGGCAAAGCGTAGATCCTGCCAAGTGGCCTCGTCGGGAGTATGGTTCGTCACCACGCGCAGGTGTTCTTCTCCCAGGGCGACTTTATCCAGTTCCTGAATGAGGAAGCCGTTTAAAGCAGATCGGAAGACCAAAGAAGGACGGCGGAAGGTTTTATGACGGAGAAGAATACGCTGAGAGCGACGGCTGAGGATGTCCAAGGCCTCTTCTTCATAATCCGGGGCACTCAGAATTTCAAAGAAAAAATCCTTCAATTTTTCGGCTACACTCACAGGAACGGGACGATTAGTCAGGAATACCCCCCCAAAAGCTGACTTACTATCCGCTTTCAAAGCGTTATCAAATGCTTCAGTAGGATTCTGTGAAGTGGCTAGTCCACAGGGATTGTTGTGTTTAATAATTACCCAGACGGGCTGGTAAAATTCTTCCAGGAAGGCATAGCCACTGTCCAGATCAAGCAAGTTGTTGTAGGAAAGTTCTTTCCCGGAAAGCTGGTCAAAATTTTCCGCCAGATTGCCAAGGAACCATCCTTTCTGATGAGGATTTTCTCCGTACCTGAGGGCATGAAGGGGTGCGCCAGGGTTAGGCAAGGCTGATAACACATCTTCATCGCTGCCAAGCCAGGCGCCGATGGCTGTATCGTAGGCCGCAGTTACCGCAAAAGCGCGACGGGCCAGACGTTGCCTCTCCTCTGCTGTGGTGTAATTGCGTTGACGAAGGATACTCAAGAGATAGGCATAATCGTTACGGGAAGGTACTACCACGACGTCCCGATGGTTTTTTGCTGCAGCTCTGATAAGGGCTACTCCTCCCACGTCAATTTTTTCCAAAATCTCTTCCTCCGCGGCCCCTGAATTCAAAGTTTCCTCAAAAGGGTAAAGATCCACCACCACCAGGTCGATCCAAGGGATTTCGTAGCGGTGGAGGATTTTCCTGTCCTCTTCCACATGGCGCCTACCCAGGATCCCCCCAAACACTGCTGGGTGGAGAGTTTTCACGCGACCTCCCAAAATAGACGGATAACCGGTCAAATTTTCCACATCCGTACATGAGAAACCCTGCTCTCGGATCCATTGGGCTGTTCCACCGGTACTGACGATTTCCACTCCGTGCTGGACCAAAAGCTCCAAGATTTCCAGTAACCCTTCTTTGTGATAGACGCTTATGAGGGCTCGGTGGATAGTTTTCAGTTGGGTGTCGCTCATGCACAGAGGCTGCCAATGATGTCTTCTTTGGTGATGATGTGATAGGCGCCACTCAAGAAACGGACGAGCACAGCCTGGTGGCCCTGGCGGAAATACGAAGCAATATTTTCCAGGCTTTCCTGTTCGGAGACAATAGGAAACGGTTCTTGCATCACTTCTGCCACTGGCGAGTCTTTAGTGAAGCGTCCGTCTACCAGTCCTTGGAGCAGGACGGCATCGGAGACGGAACCGGGAAAATTGGGGCCTTCCTTTACAGGAATTTGTGAAATGCCAAATTTTTTCATCAAAAGGATGGCCTCGGCAATTGATTGATGCGGTTGAACAGTGATTAGGGGCTTGTCCCAATGGGACTTTACTAAATCGCGCGCCCGCAGTGGGGGTTTTTCCAGAAATCCCCTCTCGCGCATCCAGTCATCATTAAACATTTTGGCGAGATAGCGAATACCATGATCATGAAAGATGGCGACTACCAGATCGCCCTTTTTGAACATATGCTTCATCTGGCGTAGTCCAGCCATCACAGCTCCGGATGAATTGCCCGCAAAAATGCCCTCCTGCCGGGCAATTTCTCGGGTCATCAGAGCGGCGTCTTTATCGGTGACTTTTTCAAAATGGTCAATGATATCAAAATCCACATTGGCTGGTAGAAAATCCTCTCCGATGCCCTCGGTGATATATGGATAGATTTCGTTTTTGTCAAAAATGCCAGTTTCTTTATATTTTTTAAACACAGAACCGTAAGTATCAATGCCCAGTACTTTTATGGCTGGGTTTTGCTCCTTGAGGTACCGGCCTGCACCGCAAATAGTGCCGCCCGTGCCCACGCCCGCCACTAGATGGGTTATTTTTCCATCGGTTTGGCGCCAAATTTCAGGTCCAGTGGTCTCATAATGGGCCTGGGCATTGGAAGGATTGTCGTATTGGTTAGCCTTCCATGCATTGGGAATCTCCTGAGCTAAGCGGGTGGATACGCTATAGTAGGAACGGGGATCGTCTGGCTCTACATCCGTAGGACAAACGATCACTTCAGCCCCGAAAGCCTTTAAGGCATCAATTTTTTCTTTGCTTTGCTTATCCGTAGTGGTGAAAATACACTTATAGCCTTTCACTGCAGCGACGATGGCCAGTCCCATCCCCGTATTGCCACTGGTTCCCTCCACGATAGTGTAACCGGGCTTTAGCAGGCCGGCTTTTTCGGCATCTTCAACCATTTTCACCGCCATGCGGTCCTTGGTACTGTTGCCCGGGTTAAACGTTTCCAGTTTAATGGCCACAGTGCAGGGAAAATCCGCACATAAACGGTTCACCCGCACCAGAGGGGTGTTGCCAATGGTTTCCAGAATATTGTTCTTAATATCCATTTGCAGGGCTCAAAGTTCTGCAAATTATTTATGATAATTAGGGTTGGAAATCTAACGCCCCCTAAAAGGGGCGGGCCAGATAACATTGACCCAGGCGGGATCAAACTGCACATCGTATTTTTGATAAAACTCCAAGGCTGGCGTGTTCCAGTCCAATACCTGCCAGGCTACGAATTGGCAATTGGACCTCCGGGCTTCTTCTTTTATAATTTCCATGAAGCGGGAGGCTATACCTTTTCGGCGCCATGCGGGCTTCACGTAAAGATCTTCTAGAAAAAGGCCTTTTCCACGCCAGGTACTGTAACGATAGTATACCACGGCCATGGCCACAGCCTCTTCATCCGCCCAGGCCAGCCACGCCTTGAAGACCGGCTCAGGCCCAAACCCATCGTGCCGCATCCTTTCCGGTGTGTTGGTCACGTTTTCTGGGGATTTTTCGTAGAGAGCTAGTTCCCGAACCAGTTCAAGCAGGACCTCCATGTCGCACGGACGTGCTGGCCTTATACTGATATGTAGATTTTTCATGCAGGTGATGGTATTGTATTTTTTCGGACAAAAATTAGATGTTTGAATAAATCAGTGGGTGAATTCCCTCTGGATGGCGTCCCGGCTTGGAACCGGCTATTACACGATAAACCGACTTTCCTGATTACCTTTTAAAGTTTGACCCTTACAGATTAAGCCAAGGCAGGGGAACCAAGGGCGGCCGCTTTTGCATATAGGCCCGGTATTCAGGCCTCAGGTGGAGCCAATAGGCGTCGCGGAGCGGTACCTCCCAAAGCCGCAAATACAGATAAAAGGCCAACCAGCCTGCGGCAGGCAGGACCAGGGTCTCCAGAGGATCACCGGTGAGCGGCCACAGGGACAAAGCCAAGCCCAACAATCCCGTCAGTTCCGGAAATCTCACCCACCGCCATAGTCCACCCCGAAGGAATCTCACGTTAAGCCGGTATCTTTCCTCGTGGAGCATCTTGCGTTGTTCGGCAATGGAATCCCAGAGAATGAAACCCAAAGCCATGAGCACAGCCAGCAGATCGGAAAACTCAAGTTCTTCAGGTCTAGCCACTATGTGTCCCAGAGGAGAAAACAGCCCCGCCAGTGCCAGAGGCATCCAGACAAATGTGACCAGAGCCATCAGAATGCCCTGGCGGGCCGGCTTAAAGTGAATCGGATATTTAGCTGCCGCGTCTCGGATGGTCTTCCATGACCGAAACCAGTAAAATATTTTACGCAAGCTCCAGGCGGCTATCAAAAATCCGCTGACAACACCCGGCAGCGGATCGCGATAGCCAGGATGCTGTGTGGCTTCCATTTCCCAAAATATGTAATAGGCCAAAGGGGCTATAGCAGGGAATAAACCCATCAAAAAAGGGATTCGAAACGGCACATTCCAGAAGTAAATAAATAGGGCCCAAATTCCATTTATTAAAAAATATTTAATCCATTGATTAAGATTTGGAAAATATAGCATAATCAAGCTATAGCTCAAAGCCATTGATAAAAGATAAGCCAGCCACACATACAAAACCGTGAATGACCTTGTAAACTGAACGCGCGGGATAAAAGTTTCCCTAATTTCCATAAAATCTTAGTTTTACCATTATAATTGAATCTACATTTGCTTTGCGGGTGGTTGGATTCAAAAAATTAAAGTTCAGTTGTGAAGTGTGAAAGTAGGGTGTCGCAAAGCAAATTCGTGTTTCAGCTACATTAAAAAATCGTTTTCTCAATGTTGTAAAATCCCCTTTTTTCAAGGCCACATAAGGAATTTTCCCGGTTTTATGAATTTTATTATAGATGTGATTAAAGAGAGGATCCGGATGCTCAAACACTGGGATAGCCTTATTGTATAAAAAATCCAACTCATGAGATGCCCATCGGTAAGTGACCAGAGCGGCGTTTTCCTTATTGCGCAGGGCGAAAGCTACCTGTACGCCGGCACGGAATGGCCTGAGGGCAGGATAAAATACACCCATTGCGATGCCCCCTGCACCCGCAGAAAAGAGCACTGAAAGATACCACATTCTGTGAGTGGCATTCTTATTTATTATCCACACGGAAAAAGCCAGGCATAGTAACCAGGCTAATCCCAGGAGACGGCGAGGGATTGACAACTCCTCAATGAAAAGAAGAGTAATTAAGGTAACTACACTAAAAATGGCTAAACCAGCCAGGAGCGCCAAGCGGGCGGGGAGGCGTGAGGAGGAATTTATGCTTGGCCCACAGGCCCAAGCTATCCAGGGGGCTACCGGAAAAATGTAGTGGGGCAATTGATAGCGAGAGAGGGAAAAGGCTAACAACACAGCCAAAGCCATGATCAACGGTCCCTTCCGGGGGCCGTTCTGGTCAGGCTGAGGTGCACATAAATGGCCTAAAATGGCCCACACGGCCGGAGCAAAAGCCCATAGGGCTGTGTGCCATAGGAAAAAGGGATCCGGGTCATTTCGCCAGACATTTTCCCCCGTGATGCGCCCAAAACTCTGCACCCAAAAGAAAAACTTCCATCCCCAAGGACCAAAGGCTTGCCATAGACCTAGAAGATGAGGCGCCACACATAGCAGGGCTACAGGAATCCCTATCAAGAGAAGACGCAACATTTTTTTAAGAGACCCAGGCCTAAGAACCAATTGGTACAATCCGTAAGGAGCAAGAAAAAGCAGAGCCACCATGCCCTTGCTGAGCAAGGCACCTCCTGTGGTTAACCCCGCCAAGAGGGCAAACTTTAAATGGCCCTCTGCCAGGAATTGGTTAATGCCCACCCATGCCCACACACAGAAAACGGTCAACCACAATTCGCATCGCACATCATAAAACATGAGCAGGCAAGCCGGACTTCCCAGGCACAGAGCTAGGACTATTGGCAGTGTGTGGGGAGGAACGCCGTGAAGGAAGTACAGCCTTCGCAAGCCTGCCACCAGAGCGACCATCGCCGGCACCGTAGAGAGGTGCCACGTAAGAGGGGAGGCCCCGAAAATCTTGAACCATAAGGCCCCCATCCAGAATAAAAGGGGAGGCTTGTCCAAGTAATCTTGACCGCGATGCTGAACACGGATAAATTCGCCGGTTTCAGCCATTTCCCTGGAGATGGAAGCATACTGTGCGCTGTCAGGTTCCAAAGGAATGGCTGGAAGAGCCATCGCGTACACCCCTCCGATGAGCAAAAACACCAGGGAGTTTTCCTTCAGGCCTCGGTGCAAAAAGCAGGGACTCACCGGACGGAGGAAAGCAAATATTCTTCTACGCGGCGGATAATCTCCAAAAATCCTGGCGGAGGGGGGGCAAAAAAGGCCATAGCCTCACCTGTGAGGGGATGTGAGAAATGCAGGCGTTCGGCGTGGAGGGCTTGGCCTGGCAATAAGGCCATGCAAGATTTCATAAACTGCTTATAAGGGCCGCTGTTGGGCCCTTTCAATATCATCTGGCCGCCGTATTCCGGGTCGTTGAAAACCGTGTGGCCTATGTGTTTCATGTGCACCCGTATTTGATGGGTGCGCCCGGTTTCCAGGCGGCAGCGGACCACTGTCAGGTAGTTCAAATGTTTTTCCACCTTATAATGAGTGACGGCGGGCTTACCTTCTTCTTCGGATTCTTTAACTTCCATGATCTTGCGGTCACGGCTGCTTCGTCCTATGGGCGCCCGAATAGTGCCTGTGTCCGGTTCCAGACGGCCCCAGACTATGGCCAAATATTCCCGGCCTGCCGTCTTGTAAAAAAATTGGCCGGCCAAGTGGGTGAGAGCCAATTCACTCTTGGCTATTACCATCAGCCCGCTGGTGTTCTTGTCCAAGCGATGAACCAGGCCGGGCCGGGGAAAATTATTGACGGGCTCTACGGATTCTTGGATGGGTTCCCTGTAACCCATATGGTACAATACGGCATTCACAACCGTATGATAGGGGTTGCCCACCCCGGGGTGCACCACCATGCCAGGAGGTTTGTTGATTACCAGCAGGTGTTCGTCTTCATATACCACGTCCAGCGGGATGTTTTGGGGTACCAGCTCCGTGGCCCGCGGAGGCTGCGGTAAAAGCACAGTGATGTGGTCTCCGCCTTTGATTTTGAAACTCGGTTTACGGGGTTGGCCGTTGATCTTTATATACCCTTGCTCTGCTGCCAATTGAATGCGCGTGCGAGAAATATCCCCGAGCACCCGCCGCAGGTACACGTCCATCCGGATCGGTTCCTGCCCTGCATCCACTGTGATTTCCCGATGCAGGTAAAGATCCTCACCGGAAGCTTCAAGCCATTCTAACTCAGCGGGATGGGTCACGGCGCCCACAAAACGTATCGGAAAATGCCCTGGCGACCACTATCCAGATCCTGAACTTGGACAATGTAAATGCCAGCCCGCAGATCACCAAGCTGAACAGGATGATCTTTTTGGATATATTGCACAGCCACACGCTGACCACTAAGATCGGTAATGGATATGCGCAAACCCAGCCTGGCTGCTTCCGGCCAGCGAATGAAAAATGTACCATGACCCGGGTTAGGATAAAGGACCGCTTCCAAGGAATTCCCGGCCGGCTCGGCCACGCTTATAAAATCCTCCGGTTTTACCGGTTTGCCCACGATGGGCCGAATCATCATACAACCGGGCACTGGTACATAATCTGACCAACTTTCCCACGTATCCCAGGTGCGGAAGAACATCTGATTCCTGTGGTCGTGGTTACGGTCGTAGCCAACGTTCAGCTTGAAAAATATGTTCTGTTTCCAGCCAATGTAAAAATCCCCTGCAGGCAAAGGCACGGGCCTCTTCAGTATAAAAGTGGTCCACATGTTGGGGGCTCCCGGATTAAACTGGGGATTCACGTATTCTTCGCAGTAGACTGTGTCTTCACTGGTGTTGCTTAGGGAACGCCATACGCGCAACTCTATGTTATAATGGGAAATATTCACGTAAATCGGATTAAAATGAAACTGGACGGCCCGCAAAGTATCGGGTACGGTAAGGGTGAATTTGTAGGCTACGCTGCCTGGTTGGCCTAAGAACACCGCCCCCTCAGCCGTCCCGTCGTCGTAAGAAAAGAAGTTGTGCAACTTGTGGTGGTAAACCATCCGATTGTTAGAAGGAATGAAGTCCTGAAAAGGCAACCGGTTGATGGTATCCTGAAGGGGATAAATGCGGTGTTCCACAAAAAGGTCCAGGCTGTCGGTGAATGGAAAAGGGTTGGTATAGCCTGGCGGCGGCCACTGAACATCAAAATTGTAGGAAAAGGAAGGAAAGTAGTGTCGGAAATTCTGGTCGTAGCCATGGGTGGCGGTGGGTCGCATACAGGTGTAGTCATAGGGACCGGGGAAATCATTCTCAGGATAGGATGTGATGGAATCGTTTTCCGTCCCGAAAAATTTGTTCTTGTAAAGCATACAGATCGGCCCGTCGTCCAGATTGGTGAGCACAATCCGCCACTTATTGTTCACCTCGCTCTGGCGCAGGTGATTAAAGGGCATTTGCGTGTAAGTCCGAAAGAAAGAAGGCGGCGGGTTCACGAAAGCCAGATCGGGGTAAGTGGTGTCGGCTATGGACCTGTTCTTATTCAGGTACACGTAGTCCAGGAGCCAATGGTCCACGTTGCCACCCAGGGAGGCGTAGTTTCGGAAGCGAAACTGGAAACCTTTGTGTAAGTAGGCCGTATCATGCACGGGAATTATCACTTGCCGGAAAGTATCCACTGGTCCTCCCTCCATTCCCCACACCCGATACCATTTTTTTTGCCGAAAGGCGAAAAATTCCAGGCGCAGGGAATCCCTCTCAGCAGGTTCAAAACCACGGCCCCCCCGCTGGTACCAGAAACTCAGGTATACGCTGTCAGCCACCGTGAGCCCCGAGAGATCTATGGGCTTAGAAGTCAGTTGGTCAGCCGCTCCGTAAGCCGAAGCATCGCCCGGCCGGTAAGGCATGCCGTTGAATTTTAATCCGTCAAACACAGCGGCACCCAAGGTAGGTGGGCCGATGGGTAGGTCTCGGCTGATGTACACATCACGGTCGGCCCACAGAGAGCTATCCACCAGCGGATTGGGTGGTACAATCTGGTAAGCTTTGACCTTTTTCACCAGCATACCGTCCAAAGGGCCATTGACCGTGTCCAGATTGCCATTAGGCAGCTTAATGATACGGGGCTGATAGCGGAAGCACTCCAGCACTGCCTTGACCTGAAAAGGATTCACCACGGTATCATAAATGAGAACCTGCACCCGGCTCTCCTCACTTACTGTCACAGAATCAGGCTCGCCCTGCACGTTTATGAAAAAGGAATCCGGGGCGGTGAGTACGTAACGGAATACATCGGGCTCAGGATCAGGCGCATTCACAATGTGAAACCAGTTGCGCTCCACCACGGTGATACCAGGGTACAGCGCAGGATTGAAGTTTTTAAACCGATCTACGGAAAAATCATCCACGAAAGGGAGGGATAGGGTGTCGTATTGGTAATAATATTCTGACCCATGAGGGAACAAGTCTTTATCCCAGTCCTTTGGAGGGCTGTTAGCTTGCCAAAGGGCCCGGGCTTCAGGGGAGTATCCCGTGGGTTCAAAACCTACTACTTGGGCTTTACCAAAAGAGAAGGCGAAGAGACCGCCCAAGAGGAGCCCCCCCAAGGTTTTCCTTTCAACGCTTCCCATACCAGATATCTACGGTTTCACCTTTGGGAATGGCCGGCTGAGCAGAAGCTGCCGGATACTGCCGCACTATTTTCACTTTACTGGAATCCACGATACCAGGCTCGTAATTTTCAAAGCCCAGCGAGAGACCCACCTCTGCCAGGCGGGCAATGGCCTCTTCTTTACTCAGACCACTCAGATTGGGCACAGGCACTAGTTCCACGTTGGTGCCTGTGCCTATGACAAGGTCAATTTCCAGGCCTTTTCTCACCTTCATCCCTGGGGGAACCGACATGCCTCTGAACAACTGGTCTAAAACGGCCCCGAAGCCCGGTTTAGTATAAATTTTACCCACCTTCAGACCGCGGGTTTCCAGGATAGCGATGGCTTCCCGCTTGCTCAGATCCCGCAAATCAGGCATGGGGACCAAAGGCGGCTGCGAGGAATTGATAATGAGATACACCTTCCGGTTTTTCTTTACCTGGCTTCCGGCTTCGGGGTTTTGTTCTAACACGGCCCCGGGCTCCACTCCATCCTGATAGGTGGAGTCGCTCACCACGGCCACCAGGCCGGCGTCGTCCAAGACCTCCTCGGCGTCTTCCACATACATATTTTTTACATCGGGCACGGTGCGGACATCATCATGGCGGGTGTAGCAGCCGGCCATGCGAAATAGCAAGTAGGTGGTGGCAATCATGGAGAGGGTAGCCATCACCCAGTGTTTCAGGGCCTGCCGGGAAAAATAGGAACCTATCGCCACGACAGGGCCAAAGGTAATGCGGCGGCGGGAAGCCTATGAGAGGGTCTCCTGTAAGCCTAACCCAATCCTCCTTGCGCCAACCGATGCATCAGAATGGCTCCCGCCAGGGCTACGTTTAAAGACTCAGGAGGCGCCGCATCCGCCGGAGGGATGCGAATCCGAAAGATACCGCGTCCCTCCCAGGCGGCTGAAACACCATGGGACTCACTACCCAACACCAGTACCAGCGGCCCTTCGGGAATATTTTTGGGGAAAAGGGAAGCTCCCTCTAAGGCACTCACATAAACTGGAATGGCATCTTCCTGGAACTTACGCAGCGCTTGTTCGGCTTCCAGGCGATACAGGATGAGGGCTGGCAAGGAGCCCATGGCTGCTTGCACGGCTTTCGGATTGTAGGGATCGGCGGTTGTGGGAGTGAGCACCACGTGCCGGAAACCGAACCAGTGCGCGGCGCGCAACAGAGTGCCCACATTGCCGGGATCGTTCAAACCATCCAGCACCAGGATGCGGCTGGCCCGCTCCAAAGTTTCCACACCAGCCCAGGGGGCCATTCTGAACACGCCCATGACCCCGGCAGGGGTCTCCTGCCCGCTGTACCTGGCCCAAAACTCCCGCCCTGCCTGAAACACCGGTATGCCGGTACAGCCCTCCGGCAGCGCTTTCTCAGGAGCCAACACGATGAACAAAGCCTGCCCTCCGTGGCGAAGGCTATCGCTGAGCACCTTTGCCCCTTCAGCTAGATAGAGGCCTTCCGCATAGCGATACTTTTTCTGATGGAGCTTACCGATGAGGCTCTGGCGTGCCCTGGGCAGAGCTGGCCATTCCACAGGCCCCGGTTATTTGCGCGTCACCGGTAAGCCCGACTTCTGCCACTCGTAAATGCCGCCTTTCATATCAATCACCTGGTTATATCCCTGCTCTTTTAAATAGTTAGCGGCTTCGGCACTGCGCCCGCCCCGATAGCAATACACCAACAGCGGCACATCCTTGGCTATGTTCATATCCTTAAACCGCTCCTTGAAATCCGGCGCCTGCCAGTTCAACAGAATGGCTCCTTCCAAGTGGCCGGATTTGTACTCAGAGGGCGTACGCACATCCAGCAATACAAAAGGCTGGCCCAGCTCCTTGTATTCCTGCAGCGCTTCCTCAAACTCCTGCGGGCTCAGGCTGACCCGCTGGGCCTGGGTTCCCAGGACCACAGGAAGAAAAAAGAAAAAGATCCAAAGATTTTTCATACAGTGGCTATCACTTTTAGTTCCACGGCAATGGGTGTTGGCAAAGCATTTACCTCCAGCGTGGTGCGGCAAGGGGGATTATCCCGAAAATATTCGGCCCACAGTCGGTTGAACACGGGAAAATCTTTTTTCATGTTCGTGAGAAACACAGTAACGTCCACGATGTTTTCCCAGCGGCTGCCGGCCTCTTCCAGGATGAGCCGCACATTTTCAAATACGCTGCGGCACTGCGCTTCAATGTCATAGTCCACCACCTGGCCCTGATCATTGAGCGTCACGCCGGGGATGTCCTTTGTGCCGCGCCGGCGGGGACCCACCCCACTCAGGAATAGCAGGTTGCCCACACGTCGTGCATGCGGGTAGTGGCCCACCGGCTCCGGCGCCCGCGATGATACCACGCTTTCGTTCTCTGAGGTCATACTTTTGTCTACGTGCCAATAGGCTCTGCAAATTTAACCATGCATCCGG
>JANWWQ010000040.1 GCA_025055635.1 Flavobacteriales bacterium | reverse complement strand
CCGGTACCTACACCGTGGTGGTGACCGATGCCAACAACTGCCAGGCCAGCACCCAGGCCACCATTCCCTCTCCACCCCAGATCACCATTAGCCACACGCCAGAATACGAAATATTCATGGGCCAGGGCGTAGATCTGGTAACCATGCCCTCCGGCGGAACGGGTAATCTCTACGTGACCTGGGATCCAGAATTCTATCTCTCCTGCACCAGCTGCAACGTACCCTTTGCCAATCCGGTCCGCGACACCCGCTACACTATCACCGTACAAGATGCCAACGGCTGCAAGGCCTCGGCCGATGTGATGGTGCACGTGATCAAGGTCGGGCCCTTCATCCCTACGGCCTTTACGCCCACAGGCGACAATAAAAACGAAGTGTTCCGCGTGATTGACTACGGCGTCACAAAAACTCAGATCAGTATCTACGACCGCTGGGGCAACCTGGTCTACTATAGCGAGGACCTGTATGAAGGCTGGGACGGCCGCATCAACGGAGACAAAGCCGCCCCAGGCGTGTATACCTACCGCATCCTCACCACTTACGTGGATGGCAAAACCAAAGAGTACCTAGGCCACCTCACTTTGGTGAGGTAAAATCTTTACTCCAATATCCGCAATTTGAATCCTGATTTGGCGAGGGAGTGGATCTCCCCCTTGTGCAAGATTTTCAGTTTGGATAAAGATTATTCTTTAGGCTTGAATCCGAGGCGGGTAAGGCCCTTACGCGCCAGCCTAAAGTCAGGCTTCAAAGCCAAGGCGTTCCTATAGTCCTGTGCGGCCGCCTGAACATTACCTAAAAGCTCATAAGCATAGCCCCGGTTATAGAATGCTTCGGCATATTTACTATCGTATTTAATGGCTTCAGAGAAATATTCTATAGCGATGCGGTACTCTTTTTTTTCTAATAAATAAAGATACCCCAGATTGAATAACGCGGCCGGGTTACCTGGCACGTTGTGAAGCAGCACCTTGTACATATCAATGGCCTTATCAATTTCCCCAATTTGTTGGTAATAGTAGGCCAAGCCATAATACGATTCAGGTTTTTGGGGATTTAACCGCATGGCCTGACGAAAATGGTACTCGCACAAGGGGTTCAGACGGGCGCCATAAATTAAGCCAAGCTGCATGTGGGCGTGGAAGTAATCAGGATCTAGATCCACTACCGTTTCAAAGCTGCTCTGAGCTAAGGCGGTATCTTTCATTTCTAGGTAAGCAATACCTTTAATGAAATATGCCCGGGGTATATAAGCTGATTGCTGAAGAGCTCTGTTTACCAATTCAAAGACCTTGGGATAGTCTTGCAAATAGAGCTGAAATTCGGCATTCTTCAGGAGCGTTTCAGTGTGTTCGGGGAAGCGCACGAGCAATTTTTCCAGGATTTTCCGGGTTTCGCTGAACTGCCCCAGCTTAAAGTGCACATCGGCTAGGAGCAGGTGATATTCTGCCTTTGAAGAGTCCAGTTCAACGGCTTTTCGCGCATCTCGAAGGGCCGAAAACACATTATCCTTCTCCAGATGGAAAGTGCCCCGTTGATAATACAGTTCGGGATTTCGGGGCGATTCCTCAATTAGTAGATTTAGATTATCCAAATAACTGTCTGTCAAATTACTGTTAGATTTTGATTTTTGGGAGGCCTCCCCTCCCCTACCTTCACACCCCAGCCCCACCCCCACCCAGGTGGCCAGGCTGATGAAAAAAATCCTGAAAGAGATGGAGGGAAGAGCACTCATCCGCATACCCAGTTCAACCAAAATTGACACGGGATCTAAAAGAGTAAAGAGTGACAGAATCCCGAAAGTTATTGTCTGACAGGCCCGATTTGCTTATCCAGTAACGCGGCCTCATCTATTCGTTGAAGCAGCAGAGCCTCTAGTCTTTTAAATGATCCAGCACGAAACTGACGATATCCGTTTTGGGCATATCGGAGGGCATTATCAAAATCTTCTTGCATCTCGTAGCCCACACAGATATTGTGATATAGCTGTTTTTTTTGAAACCGAAAGGCGGCCTTCTTAAATAATTTTTCCCATTGGGCCACGGCGTCCTTCCAATTTCCCACAAGGGCGCTATCAGCGGCATTAAGCCAAGGGATGCTATATCCGGTGTATATTTTTCTTTCCACCTTTTGCCAATATGGAATTAGGCGGCGAGCGTACTCTACGGCGCATGCCTGCGCAGCATTTTCAAAACTGCCCTTGCGGTCAGGCAGACTGTTGTAAACCTGGTCCGCACTGAAGCCGTCCCGTAGAAAGGATAGCTTCTTTTCAGCCACGTAATAATCCAATTCCACGTTTTCAGGGTACGAGCGGATACGCCATGTCTGGCGCACCTCAATGTGGCGGCTTCCCGAAAAGGCGGGCACCTGATAGGGGTAACCAAATGGATCCAACTGGGTTGCCAAGCCGATGTAGGAATTACTTTGAATACGGCCCTCCAAATTTTCCAAACAAATGAATGCCTGGTATCCGCTGTCGGTACCTAATTTTTGGAGGTATTTCCACCGAGCTGTTTCCAAACGTAAGGATGTATCCATGGGAATGATGATAATCTGCAGGTTCAGCCGTCCCAGACGTTGAAGCTCGTTGGCCAGAGCTTTGCAGGCTAATTCTGCGGAGACGGTGCGCAACTCCCGAAATCGCGTGGAGGGGCGGTCGTTCTCATAACTGTAAATGAACGTCTCCTGGGCAAAGGCTGTTAGATCAACCACAGCCACTTTTTTTATCTCCATCGGCAAGGTAATAGGGGCCGGACGCAAAATTTCCATGGAAACTGTTACCGTATGGCAGCCAAAAAATAATACTATGCCAGCAGAGGCCAAAAACTGAAGCCTCCCCAGAATGGGATGGTACTTTGAATCTGACGGGCTCATGTGTAACAGGCCAAAACTAATTTCGCCTGAGAAGTTTCACAATAATCAAGCCAAGCGAACCCTCCATGGCAACTACTGAAATTTTTAACCGTAAGGCTTCGTACAATTACTTTTTGCTGGAGACCCTCACGGCCGGTATACAACTTACTGGGCCGGAGATTAAGTCTATTCGTGCAGGCCAAGCCAATCTAAGGGATGCTTATTGCTATTTTAGGGACGGAGAACTGTTCGTTAAAAACTTGTACATAAAAGAGTATGAGAATATAGGATCTGGAAAACAAGAGCCTTTAAGAGATAAAAAACTACTCCTGCACAGGCATGAGCTACGCAGATGGGAAAAGAGAGTAAGAGAAAAAGGCCTCACCATTATCCCTGTGAGGCTTTACATTAATGAGAAAGGCTACGCCAAGCTCGAGATATCTTTAGCGGCAGGGAAAAAAGCACACGACAAATCAGAAGCTCTCAAAGAGCGCGACCTGGAACGTGCCCTCCGCCGCGAGCTTCGGCGTGCTTAGCCAAAGACAATCATAACCGTGCCATCGCCGCCGCCGTACACAGCAATGCGTCCGTCTTCTGTTCTTTCAAAACGAACAACTTCCATGGCCCTGAATGTTTGATAATACCGGTCAACCTGATCTTCTGAAATAAAGCCTAGGCTTAAGAGCAGCCTGAGGAGAATTCCAATGATTGTATCCATATTTCTTAGATTTACTAATTTTACGATGCAAAATTCACAAACTTTAAAAAAGGGTTGCAAGTACAAATTTTCGGTAGGGATCTACAAAATACCACATGTTATATTTAAAATTTTCTCTATCAGTATATTAAGGTTTTGAGTTATATAAATACCCTTCATAAACTAGTATCTACTCTCACCCCTGAGGAATATGCCCGCTTTTTGGCTGAATTCCAAAAAAATCCTGGCAGGCCCGGCCGTTGTCCCTCTGTGGCTAAAGCATTACTGGAAAATATTAGAGAGGGCAAATATGCCCGATTAACCAAAGAGGATAACGCGTCAACGGAAGACTCTGCATTTTCCATGCAATGCAAGCGCCTGCTTGAAGATTTACTGGATTTTTTAGCCCACCATGACAATATCCCTCCTGCCGATATTATTGGGCCTGTGGCTTTGGCCAAAATCACCGTCAAAAAGCTCTTCGTTTTTTACCAAATTCTTGGAATGCGGGGATTGTACCATGAAGCGATTGACACCTTAAATAAAATACTTGAATTATGTGAAGAGTTTGAATTGTATGAAGATGGTATTCATGCGTTGGGTGATCTCACTAATCTTTATTCAAGCATGAACGACTTAAAAAATTATCAAAGGGTCACAGAAAAGCTTCACGAATTCAGCCGTCATTTTGATGCCTACCGTAAGGCCCTTCAGATTTACAACGCTTCTGGTCTGCGCGTCGTGTTTCGCCCCGACAGCCAAGTCACAGACCCTGAATTTGAGAAAGATTTAAACCAGTTGCGCCAACTTTATCAGGAATACAACCGACCACGTATAGCGTGGTTTTACCACCAGTTGGCTATACGGGCTCACCTCATTAAAAAAGAATACCAACAAGCTGAAGAGTTGGGCTATCAATTGATGGAGATTCAGAAAAACAGCCCTTCCATAGGAGCAGATAGTATGTTAGGGGCCACATACAACATGATTGCCCATGCCCAAATGCACCGTTTTCGTTTTTCTTACGCACTGGAATCGTGTTATCAGGCCCAATATTATTTCCGCCACAACCGTATCAACCTGGCCATGGCTAAAGAGCTGGAATTTCTTTGCCGGCTCTACACCAATAGGCTGGATAAGGCTGAACATTTGTTAGATGAAATCCTAAGCTATACATCTGAAAAATCAGAAAAATTCAAATGGGCTTTTCGCCACTACCTGAAGGCCTGCCTGTATTTTGCCATGGGCGACTTTGCCAGGGCCAATAAAATCCTCGTCATGGAAGTCCAGGAAATTGATAAGGATAGAGAAGGCTACAATATCAATTCCCGCATCCTGGATATTATCGTCCTAATTGAAAACCAGATGTGGGACGTTGTGGGCATGAAAATAAACAGTTTTAAAAAACACATGGGTCGCTTGGTAAAGGAAGGGCATGTCAATCAACGGTACTTCAAAATTTTCAGTTTGCTTTTTGATTTACAAGAAAATCTATTTGACTTTAAAAAAGTCTGGCGGACGCGTCAAGACACGTGCCGAGAACTGGCTAGCACCGACGTGGAGCCAATGGCATGGCAAATTTTGACTTCTGAAGTCATTCCATTCCACGTATGGTTTGAAAGCAAGGTCCATGGCGCGCCTTTTCATGATGTGCTGGAGAAGTATTTCCAAAGTCGGCGGGAGCCGGATGTCTATTTCCTAGAACCTACCTCAAAATCCAAAATTCGTCAAACCTAATTTTGCAGGGCCTTATGAAAACCTTCGCCACCTACACGCTGGGGTGCAAGTTAAATTTTTCTGAGACTTCCAGTATTGCTCATAGCTTAAAAAGCTCAGGCTGGCAAGAGCTTCCGTTTTCTCTCCCAGCAGATGTGTATGTGATTAATACGTGCTCGGTAACGGATCATGCTGACCGCAAATGCCGCAAACTGGTCCACGAGGCTCTAAATCGCAATCCCCAGGCCCGCATTGTGGTAACAGGATGTCTGGCCCAACTGAGACCCCAGGAAGTGGCACGCATTCCGGGCGTGACGTTGGTACTGGGTAACGATGAAAAATTCAACGTGTCCAAATTCCTACAGCAGGCCACTTCTCAGGAAAGTTTTGTGGCCTGTTCCCCTTACAAGGATTTGGTTCGTTTTCGTCCGGCCGTTTCTATCGGACATCGCACTCGTAGCTTTCTCAAAGTACAAGATGGATGCGACTATTTCTGTGCTTTTTGCACCATTCCTCTGGCCCGCGGGCGGAGCCGCAGTGCCCCCCTCTCCTATGTCGTGGACACTGTGCGCGAGCTCACCGCGTTGGACGTTCGCGAGGTTGTGCTCACGGGAATTAATCTTGGTGAATATGGAAAAGACTTGGGAACAGATTTTTTCACGCTTCTCGTGAGCCTTTTGGAAAATACCAACGTAGAGCGCTTGCGCATCTCTTCCATTGAACCAAACCTTCTGGAAGACCGTATAATTCGCCTTGCTGCTGAATCCAAAGGACGGATAATGCCCCATTTCCATGTTCCCTTACAGTCGGGCTCCGACGTCATACTACAGCGCATGCGCCGTCGCTACGACACCTTCCAGTACCGAGAGCGGGTAGACCAATTGTTCCGATTTATACCTGAGGCCTCTCTAGGCATTGATGTGCTCACAGGCTTTCCTGGGGAAACCGAGGAATTATTTGAGCAAACCCTTGCCTTTCTGGAAAGTATTCCTTTCCATTACCTGCATGTATTCACGTATTCGGAGCGGCCTCGCACTACGGCCATAAAATTGGATGGAAGAGTGCCCGGCGCCGTCCGAAAGAAAAGAACCGCCAAACTTCGAGACCTTTCCAGCCTCCACGAAGAGGCTTTCGCCTGCCGATTCATAGGCCAAGTGAGACCCGTGCTGTTTGAAAAAAACCTAAGCCCTGAAGGTTTCATGGAAGGATACACCGACAATTACCTCCGCGTGGCAAGCCCTTATTTCCCGGAACTGGTCAATCAAATTGTGCCTGTCCTTCTGGAAAAATGGGACGCCCGCTCGGGTAGGGTATTTGGAACACCCCAACTTCTCCCTACTACCTACGCCGCGCCTCTCCCCCAAATTCAGGAATCTACCCCTCCGTTAAACTGATGTTTCCCACTCTAGGCCACCTTCTCTCCTATCTCACGGGGAGAGAAATTATTCTAGGTTTTCCCACGTTCGGATTTATGGTGGCCGTATCCTTCCTACTGGCTGCTCTTACCCTCAAATCGGAGCTCCGCCGGCTCACCGAAGCAGGTTTCCTCCACCCTGTTATCCAGAAAGTACCTCCCCCCACCCCTCCCACCCCAACCATTTATCTTTTTCATGGCATCTTGGGCTTTATAATCGGATATAAATTCGGACTAGCCGTCACCGACAGTCGGCTATTTTTTGCCGATCCTGCAAGGGCCTTATTTTCGCTGCAAGGTTCCGTGGCAGGAGGAATTTTAGGTGCGGCGCTCTTCGTATTGCTGCGTTATAGGGAAAGTAAACGATTTTCCGGTTCGTCCGGCCCCACTATACGTCCCATGCCATACGGTGAACTTGTTGGTAACATCACAGTGGTGGCTGCTGTTTCAGGTATCATCGGAGCCAAAATTTTTCACAACCTGGAATATCCCCAGGAGTTTTTGGCTGATCCGGTGGGTTCCTTGTTCTCCCAGGGAGGGCTCACTTTTTATGGTGGCCTGCTTTTTGGTATCGCCGCTGTGGGCTGGTACGTGTGGAAAAAAGGCCTCAATCCCATCCGGGTAGCCGATGCGGCAGCACCGGGTCTCATGTTGGCCTACGGCGTGGGCCGGATTGGTTGTCAACTTTCGGGTGACGGCGACTGGGGCATCGTGAACCTCCGCCCAAAGCCTTCTCTGCTTTCCTGGCTTCCAGACTGGATGTGGGCTTACAATTATCCCCACAACGTGGCGGGTGAAGGCATCCCCATCCCTGGCTGCGCCGGTCCCTACTGCACCATATTGCCTGAACCCGTATTTCCCACTCCCATTTACGAAACCATAGCCGGGCTATTTCTTTTCTCCATCCTGTGGGCGCTAAGAAAAAGATTCCAGAGGCCTGGACTCCTCTTCTCGGTATATATGATTTTTAATGGATTTGAGCGATTCTGGATAGAAAAAATCCGTGTGAACGCCCAATATCACCTGGGATTTATTTCCCTTACGCAAGCTGAAATTATTTCTTCTTTCCTTCTGGTAGGTGGAGTGGCTGGCATTTTTCTCACTCGGAAATACCATGTATTTTTGGAAAAATTTTCTAAACGGCCTAAAAATTCCTAACCTTTCTTCCTTTTCATTTTCCAACCACATTAACACCGGAATGCATTTTATCAAAGAATTTCGTGAATTTATATCCCGCGGCAATGTCATAGATCTGGCCGTGGGTGTTGTCATTGGCTCGGCATTCACCAGCATTGTGGACACTCTCGTGAAAGGTATCCTTATGCCCGTGGTCGGGCTTTTCACAGGCGGTATCAATTTTGCTGAAAAAAAGCTGGTACTTCGTCCCGCCGTTACAACGGAGGATGGGAAACAAATACCCGAAAACGCTCTCCTTTATGGAGAAGTAATCCAGGCGGTCATCTCCTTCCTCATTGTGGCTTTTGTTATTTTTATTCTTGTCAAAGGAATTAACAACCTGCGCCGCTTGAGTGAAAAGAAAAAATCCGAGGAAGTGGCTCAATCCCCTCCCCCGCCTCCCTCTCCCGAGGTGCTCCTGCTACAGGAAATTCGGGATCTCCTACGGTCAAAAGAATAATCTTCCCTGTTTTTTTTAATCCTTAATTATTTTAATCAGTCTTGCCGCTTGCGCTTCAGCAAATCCTTTGGGGTTGCTGCTCTTAAGGAAGTGCCGGCAGAAGGTCGCCCCCTGAATCCCTCATGCGGTTTCTAGGCAGACCCTTTGAGGAAGCCCTCTGACCCCTGTACGCCCCATAATCTCAGGAATCACAGGCTCGGCTTTCTCTTTCCAATGATTTTAATTTCAACTCCTAAGCATCACACCCGATAGAAAATTTCAGGTTAGATTCCTTTCTATCTCCTCAATTAGCCAGTGGATGCAAAGCAGATGAATTTCCTGAATGCGGGCCGAATGGTCCGTGGCTTCCACGCACACCTCACAATCCAGCAGAGGTCGGAGGGCCCCTCCTTTACCCCCCGTAAAACCTACAGTGGCTACAGATAGGCCCCGGGCTACCTCAGCGGCCCGAATAATATTCGGGGAATTTCCACTAGTGGTGAAAAGCACTAGCACATCCCCCGGATTCCCGTGGGCCTCCACAAAACGGGCAAATACCTCCGAAAACCCAAAGTCGTTGGCCACACAGCTCAGATGACCAGGATCGCTTATAGCCAAAGCTGGCAGAGCTTTTCTGGGACTTCGGTAGCGGCCCGTAAGCTCCTCTGCGAGGTGAATAGCCTGGGCCATAGAGCCGCCGTTGCCGCAGGCGATGATCTTGTGCCCCTCGGCCAGAGCTCGGATACAGAAAATGCTCGCCTCTTGGATCGCTTTACCTAGAACTCCCCCCTCCAATAAAATGTTCGTAAGGTCTCGCAACTGAAGAAGGGTTTGGGTGAAAGTTTCAGGAACGTTCCACATAACACCGGGGCTGAAAGGTAATAGGTAAGGTTGGTTTTTTACCTTTGTAGCTCTCAGAACTTCTATCTCATGGATTTTCGTTCTATTACGCAAGTCAGCATTTTCTTTTTACTTGGAACCTCCATTAAAGCCCAGTTTCAAAGCCCTCCGAAGGAAGATTCGGAATGTTGTTACACGGCTTACGCCCGAATTTTTGAATCCCGGGGCGCTCGAGAGGTAGAAGACGGTATGCACGACAACGTGATCATTTCCATACGCCAAGGTGTGCGATGCGACTGCTACAAAGGCAAGGCCCGCGTGGAGCGTGGAATAGTCAAGGAAATGTATATTCGGTTTACTGACGGTGGATATGATGTGTATTCCCCCGTCGTCAAGATGGAACAAAACCAGGAAATCGTGAATGGCATTTCAAAGACCCTCATCACAGCAGATGAACGGCTGGTCAATGTGTTGTTCGTTAATCACATAAAACCGAAGAAAAGAGAATACGAAAGAGCATCCCTGCCAAATCCAGAGGATTTTTAAGCCTTTAAAGCATGTAAGGCTGCCATTAACGGGGCTTTCAGGATGAGACTACCATCGGTATTCCCCAAATAGTCAGCCCAAGCTCTTTCAGGGTGGGGCATCATCCCCAGCACATTACGTTCCCGATTGCATATTCCGGCAATGTGGTTTAAGCTGCCATTCGGGTTAAAATCGTCCCCAAGTTGCCCTGTTGGCGAGCAATACCTAAAGACCACCTGTCCGTTTTGCTCCAATTCCTCCAGAATATTTGCTGGGGCATAATAGCGACCGTCGGCATGGGCTATGGGAATCCGCAACACTTGACCCACATCAAGCCCCCGTGTAAAGGGAGTTTCGGCATTATCGCAGCGGATATACACATTGCTACACACAAACAGCATTCCGGTGTTGCGGAGCAGGGCTCCCGGTAAAAGATGGCATTCTGTGAGTATCTGAAATCCGTTGCATATGCCCAAGACCAAGCCGCCCCGACGGGCATGGGCTACCACGGAATCCATGATCGGAGAAAAGCGAGCTATGGCACCACTGCGCAAATAATCGCCATAGGAAAAACCTCCCGGAAGACAAACAAGTTCGGCTCCCTGCAAATCCTTATCCTTATGCCATAACCGAACCACCTCGTAACCCAGTGCAGCAAGGCTTATCTCCAGATCCCTGTCACAATTGGACCCGGGAAAAGTAATAACGGCTGCTTTCATCCTTTTGCAAAAAAACAATTTTTTGAAATTGAATTACTTTCTGTCCATTTACATATCCGCGATATTTGTAATAATCATCACAATATTTACAAAAAAAAACAACGCAAGCGATGCTTTAGTGGGTAAAAAACGAAAAGATGCCCACACCGGTATGCCCAAAAAAGGGATAATACACCATACTACATCAGCTAAAGACATTAAACATGTTATGAACCAGGGAACAAAAGCCAACAAAGTAAAGAGGCAACTAATCATTCGCCTGTGAAACACTTTAAACTTTAACCCTTGATTTAGCAAAAGCAAGAATCCTGCTATAGCACACCCCAAAATCACGCATAACCACACATTGGATAATTCTTCCGAAAACCACCACTGCCCATTACCAAGGCGGAAATCTAATTCTCCCACCGTAGCACCCCAAAAACTGGTTAGAACCCAAATCCATAATTCTGTAACTAAATAACCAAGAAGTACAGTGATAAAACTATTAAAGGAGAAAGGGTATACTATATATAAAAGAACAAAAGCCAATGGGAGCAGCAGCACGGGAGAAAATTTGCCAAGCCACGGTAATCCGGCAAGAACGCCAATAAAGAAAAAGCGCCGGGGAGATAGCGGCTGATCATATCCCGAAAGAATTGAATAGCCCATCCACGCCAGTATCAGTGCCAATAACGGCCCCGACCAGCTTAGGTGGCTTAATACAGGGAGTGGCAACGAAAGCCCCAGGCTTACGGTCCACCAATAAGGGACTTTATGATTATGATCAGTATTTAGGATTATGAAACTGGATTGATACCACCCTAAAAGCAGTATTAAAAAGCAACTCCCTACTGATGCTGCAAGTAATTTGACCCATGGAAAAATGTCAGATTCAGAAAGAGTCTTGCCTATCCTGCTTATGAGAAGAGAAGAATGGGCCGCCAAAAAAAATCCGGCCACCATATTCAGAGAACCTCGCGAGTAAATTGTGAGAACTTTGTTTTTAGAATTCATGTTCTATTTTTGCGAACCATATGGATTGGTTATTTAAGCCTCTAGCCAGGTTTTTTGAATGGTCTTTCACTATATTACAGACGCTTAATATGGGTTTCAACTGGTTTTTGATTTTGGCAAGTGGCGTATTTACGCTCTGGTGGATGTGGCAAATGTGGAAACATCCGAAAGAAAAGTATTGAATCCTCCAAAAGAATTTGTTTGATACAAGAAACAGATGGTCAGAAATAAGTGGTCCCCCAATATGGGGGATTATTTTCTTATTTCTGAAAAAAATAAAGCCCGAAAAGTCGGGCTAAAAATTAATCACACCCCAAAAACCTTTACTTTTTCAGTCTTTTTCTTAAATACAATTTCCGGGCCCCGTACGCGGCGCCTGCTCCTGCAAGCAACAAAACCCCTCCGTCAAGAGGAATACCGCTCGGTAAAGTGGGAGTGGAAGTCGGGGGAGTATTTGTAGGCGGAGGAGGAACAGCCATAACGTCTCCCAAAATTCCACTCCACAGACAGAACATGCTAATTTTCAAAAGTTTTCTCATAAGATTTATTGTAAAGCTGAACGAATTGATTTAATATTTTTGACAAAATTAGGAAGCATTTCTGAAATTTCAAAATTTTCGGAAAAAAATTTTCACACTACCGTATTGATAATTTTTCCTACTTTTGCGGGCCTTTGTAGGAAACACATTTAACTTGTTCAACCTTAAATATTAGTTTTAACAAGGACCATGACAAATTTACAGAACTCACCGGAAACCGAAAAGGAAACGAAAATTTCCACAGAACTCTTCCACACACCTTCCCATTACATCCGAAAAAAATTAGAAGACTATGGAGATGAAGGTATCTCCGACGGCTCTTTTGATTGGGATGCCTTAGAAAAAACTTCAACTAGAAGCCAAGAACTGCTGGAAGAGTTTCATACGGCTATTCGCACCATTAACCAGCACGAAATTGTAAAAGGCACGGTAGTAGCCATAACTCCCAAAGATGTAGTTATCAACATAAATTACAAATCCGAGGGTGTAGTGCCCCGGACAGAATTCCGATACAATCCTGATCTCAAAGTGGGGGACGAAGTTGAAGTATATGTAGACGAGCTTGAAAGTAAAAACGGGTTGTTGGTGTTATCCCACAAAAACGCGCGCCTTCTTAGGGCTTGGGATAAAGTAAATGAAATTTATGAAGCTGATGGCGTGGTCACGGGGTACGTTAAATGCCGCACCAAGGGAGGCCTTATCGTAGACCTTTTTGGACTGGAAGCCTTCTTGCCCGGATCCCAAATTGATATTAAGCCCATCAAAGACTACGACATGTTCGTAGGCAAAAACATGGAATTTAAAATCGTGAAAATCAATCCGGAATTCCGAAATGTGGTGGTCTCCCACAAAGTGTTACTTGAAGAAGAATTGGAACAACAGAAAAAAGATATCATCTCCAAACTGGAAAAGGGACAAGTCCTTGAGGGAACTGTTAAAGCCATCACCTCGTACGGTGTATTCGTAGATCTGGGTGGCGTGGACGGCCTTATCCACATTACCGACCTTTCATGGGGACGTATTAACCATCCCGAGGAAGTGATGTCGGTGAATCAAAAGATTAATGTCGTGGTTCTAGGATTTGATGAAGAGAAGAAGCGTATTTCACTTGGATACAAGCAATTACAACCTCACCCATGGGATCAGCTGGACCCGAACTTGAAAGCTGGGGACCGCGTAAAAGGGCGTGTTGTAATGATCACCGATTATGGTGCTTTCGTGGAAATTGCACCAGGGGTAGAAGGTCTTGTACATGTTTCTGAAATGTCCTACAGTCAGCATGTGAAGTCGGCCCGTGATTTTGTTAAAGAAGGTGATGAAATTGAAGTAATGGCGCTCTCCATAGATCGCGAAGAGCGAAAAATTTCCCTGGGCATTAAACAGCTCCAGGAAGATCCCTGGAAACATGTTCCTGAAAAATATCCCGTTGGATCGCGCCACACCGCTACCGTAAGAAACTTCACGAATTTTGGCATCTTTGTGGAACTAGAGGAAGGGGTGGACGGCCTAATCCACATTAGTGATCTTTCTTGGACTAAAAAAATAAAACATCCTTCTGAGGTTACCAAAATCAACGAGAAAATAGATGTAGTGGTGTTGGATATTGATACCGAGCACCGGCGCCTTAGTTTGGGTCATAAGCAACTGGAGCCCGATCCGTGGGAAACCTTTGCCACCATATTTGAGTTAGGCAGCGTTCATGAGGGCGTCGTGCTGGAAAAAGCCGACAAGGGTTACATCATTGCGCTCCCTTACGGTATCGAGGGCTACGCGACCACCAAACACATGAAAAAAGAAGACGGCACCCTTTTAAAAACAGATGACAGGGCCCTTTTCAAAGTGATTGAGTTTAATAAGGGAGAAAAGAAAATTTTGGTTTCCCATACTAAAGTGTGGCAGGAAGAAAAGGAAAAAGCCCGAGAATCAAAGCGAAAACGAGAAAGTAAGGATACCGCTAAGGCCCTGGAAAAAATGCGCAAGAGCCTTGAGAAAACAACCCTGGGTGATCTGGAAGCCCTTTCCAGTTTAAAGGAAGCTCTGGCTCAGCAGGCAAATCAAGCCGAGATAGCCAAAAAAGAAACAAAACCAACTAAGGCAAAAAAGAAAAAAGAAACGAAGGCTAAAGCTGGAAAGGGATCTGATGAAAAACCTGATCTACCCGACGCCGCAGCAGAACTTCCCCAATCTCATGAGTAAGTCCCAAACATCTCAACAGACCACATATAAACCCCGTTTTTGCGGGGTTTTTTATTTTGGCAATTTCACATGACGGAAAAAATTCTTATTTCCACCGAACGTATGCAGTGGCTACTGGAACGCCTCTGCTTGCTCTTCCTGGAACGTCATGACAAGCCGGCGGAAGTAGCTGTCTTAGCCCTCCAGCCCAGAGGAGTGGCCTTTGGCCAAGCGTGGTTAAATACCCTCTCTCACCTCACCAGCGGACCGCTCCCTGATTTTGGAAAACTTGATATCACGTTTCACAGGGATGATTACCGCAAACGCGACGAACTCAGCGTACCTTCCGAAACCCATATTCCCTTTCCTATTGAAGGGCGCCCTCTCCTGCTTATGGACGACGTGCTTTACACAGGGCGATCTGTACGGGCAGGTTTGGATGCCCTTCTCAGCTACGGCCGCCCTACCCGTGTGGAACTCATGGTTTTGGTGGAACGCCGCTTCTCCCGCGAACTTCCCATTGAGGCCAATTATGTAGGTGAACGCGTAGATACTCTCAGTAACCAGAAAGTACGTGTGTTGTGGGAACCTTCACCAAAGGTTGTCCTTTACAGTGTGCCCACCTCCCCACATACCACTTTATGAGCCCCCTTTCTGTTAAGCATCTCTTAGGTATCAAGGAGCTTACTCCTGAAGATATTCAACTTATCCTTACCACTGCGGGCCAATTTCTGGAAGTGCTTCAGCGCCCCCTTAAAAAGGTTCCTTCTTTGCGCGAGGTCACGGTGGCCAATCTTTTCTTTGAAAATTCCACCCGAACGCGCATTTCCTTTGAACTGGCAGAAAAGCGCCTCTCAGCCGATGTGATAAATTTCTCCGCATCCGGTTCCTCCCTGGCTAAAGGGGAAACCCTGCTGGATACCACGAATAATATCCTGGCCATGAAGGTGGATCTGATTGTCATTCGCCATCCCCATCCTGGGGCGCCTCATTTCCTGGCGACCCGGTTACCGCGCTTCCCTCACAGTGCCCATGCCCGTATCATCAACGCCGGTGATGGCACCCATGAACATCCCACGCAGGCTCTTCTTGATGCCTTTTCCATACTTCAAAAGTTTGGCACCTTAAAGGATTTAAGGGTGGCCATCGTGGGCGACATCCTCCATTCCCGCGTGGCACTCTCTAATATTTTTCTTCTTCGCAAGATGGGGGCCCAAGTTGCTCTTTGCGGCCCACCCAGTCTTATTCCACACGGCATTGAACAACTTGGCGTCACCATCTCGCACAATCTGCGCGACACCTTAGCCTGGTGCGATGTGGCCATTATACTCCGCATTCAACTGGAGCGTCAGAAAGCGGGCTACTTCCCTTCTTTACGAGAATATGCCCGATACTTCGGCGTTAATCGCAAGCTACTGGACAGTCTATCAAAGCCAATAACTATAATGCATCCGGGCCCCATAAACAGAGGCGTGGAAATTACTGCCGACTGCGCAGACTCCGAACATTCGCTCATCCTGGAGCAAGTGCTCAACGGAGTGGCTGTTCGCATGGCGGTACTTTATCTATTAGCCGGGCTTCCTGCCTCAAACTAATACTTTTGGTTTTTTAGGCATGACCCCTGCGGGCGCGACCGGAGGGCTAGCCTCCACACCGCTCACGCACACCATCAAGGGTGGTCCGTTTCCCACACCACCGCATCCACTCAAAGAGGATGCAACGGATGCATGGCCGCCATACCCTTGCAAAATGGCATCCTTTCGCTTTTAAGCTCTGAGATATTAGGTTCGCAGTGTTTCAACGAAAAACTCTGTCACGGCATGCGGAAGTTCTCGGTCCACACCCTACACCTGTTCTTTAGCGAAATCTTTATAAACGAAACAACCACTTACCTACTCAGTGTTCTGTCGAGAAAAACTACCCTCTGCCTTCTTTTTTAGCGTCGAGTGAAAGAACAACCTATCGTGTTGCAACATCCATTTTCCACGTACTGAGCTTTCGGTTTGGTAAGGTTTCACATAAACCCCATTCAAGAAAACGGCTCATTTTTGAACAAAAAGAAGTTTGACCCCGATTTGCTATTTGCTACCTCTTTGGGAATTTTAATACAATCTGAGCATTAAACTTATTTCATTTACTTACTACCTCCCATTGTGACCTCGCTTGATTCCCGTATATCGGTAAGAGTGAACTCTCCAAAGGGCAAAATTCTGAAGCTAACCGCGACTTGCTATTGTGCCAACAAAAATACGCTGTAAGAAATGAATAAATGCATCCGCAAAAAACCATCATCGGAATAAGAACAATGCTGTCCCTTTGAATCCATAGCCCAAAAATCTGGCATTAAGTTACCTCTTGGGCAGAAGAAGTATGCCAAACCACTGAGGTATCAATTACTATTTATGGAGCTCTCCCTAGGGCATCGAACTGGGATTCCTAATGAGGTTCGGGAATAAGATTTTCTTCTAAGGTACCCATGAACACTTCTCCAAAAACAGGCTTTCTTTTCCCTAAGAACAGAAAATATTGCGAATTACGAGGTAAAGCTTGACTCTGTGTGAGAGGGAAACCGAATTGATGGACTCATTAGTTGAGCTGGTAGATTCCATTTTAATGCTGTTCAATCCAGGCCTCTGAGTTAGTCTTTCGTTGAATTGTAGATGAATGGGCTAAATTTTGATATTTTCGGCCTACACTTCTTGTGAATGGATCTGCAGCGGTTTTCGGCATTATCTCGTAAAAATAATACATGAATAGGATTTTCCTTCTACCCCCCTGCTGTGATCGGGTAGCTTGCAGAGAACGGGTAGTTAATTAAACTCTGCTGTGTGATCATGGCACTTTTGGCCTTGATTTCAGGGTCTATATTTCAAAAAAGCCCAGCCGCCACCTTTTATCGTTTTCTTGAATGCAAAAGTTGAGGGCGAGCTTTGTGAATATTAAGAAGCGCCGCTTGGGGCGGGGCTTTTCAGGCATGAAAGCCGGAACTTCCTCAGGCCTGGGCCTTATCCCGGAGCACCATGAAGTCGTTCAGGCGCACTTCAGTCACATGGCGCGTGCGACCCTGCCTATCTTCATAGGTGCGGTTCACCAGCCGGCCTTCCAGGGCCACCAGCGTGCCTTTTTTCAGCAAGCGTGCCGCCAGTTCGGCCGTTTTGCCCCAGGCCGTCACGGTGTGCCACTGCGTGTCACGCGTGGTCCCCGATTTAGATTTATACACTTCCGTAGTAGCCAGTGAAAAACGCACCAGCGTCAGACCGTTGTTCAGTTCAACGGTTTCGGGATTCCTTCCCAGATTTCCGATCAGTTGCACTTTGTTTCTGAGAGCATTCATACGTCCTTGGTTTTTGCGGTTCAACATCCTTTGACGGCACAAAGGTCAGAACCCAGGTTCCCGCAAGTCGGCAAGGAAATGCGTAGAGCCGAATACAGCCGTTGATATCCGGTTGGATACGG
>JANWWQ010000003.1 GCA_025055635.1 Flavobacteriales bacterium | reverse complement strand
CCCGGTCATTTTAAAAAAAGCATCTATGAGAAAAAGATTTACGGTGGTATTTTCTCTGTTGGGCCTAGGGTTTGTATCGGCTCAGAATTATGTGAGCGACCGGGTGTACATGGGGTCAGGTTACGCCCATGAAGTGTTCTATAGCCTGAGTCAGGACTCGGTTGGAGCCTCCCTGATAAAAAATTGGGATTTAGCCTTTAGTGTTTACGGAGGCAACTCTAATGAATTCCTATCGATTTTAGCTAACCATATCAATGGTGTCACGATATACCACAACAACATTCAGGCTAACCAAAACAATTTTGATAACCTTGATACTACGGGTCTGCACACGTGGCAAAAACTTTATAACACGGATACATCCTGGTGGTACGGAGCTTTTAATTTAGAACCGTATGCCCATCCGCAATACTCCTGGGCCACCTACACAACCAATGGCACTATGACAGGTCGCTACATTTATGTTGTGGAGCTCGCAACCAGCGGCCAGCCCCCTCAATATAAAAAACTGTGGATTAAAAAGAAAAGCAGTATTTCAGGGTCGGTGAGTCTGGAGTTTGTATATGCTGACCTAGATGGTAACAACATGCATTACTTGGTTTATGATAATCTTCAGGATCAATATCCGAGTAAGCGTTACATGTTTTACTCCCTGAGGAACAACCAACCGTTGGATCGGGAACCTGTGCGCACAGCCTGGGACATTACTTTTACGCGTTATCTAGCCCCTGTGAGTGTAGGGGGTTCCACCACGATGTATCCCGTAACAGGGGTGCTAGCTAACCAAGGTGTTCAGGTAGCTAGGGTGTCTGGTGTGCTCCCGGCCGATGCACAACCAGGCATGGCTCCCTACAGCTCCGCCATGAATGGCATCGGTTACGACTGGAAATACTTTAATAACTCTACCTTTCAGTGGATTATCGTGGATACCTTATCGTACTTCCTAAAGGACCTGAATGGTTCCGTGTGGCACCTCTACTTCACAGATTTTGGAGGTCAGTCAAACGGTATGTGTGCTTTTGAGAAAAAGCTTGTTTCCACGGCAGCCTTGAACTCCTCTAAAGACCTTCAAAACTTTTTGGTATATCCCAATCCAGCAGGATCTATCACCTACATCGTAGTTACCTCCCAAAAAGAAAGTGTGGGCAGCGTGGGCCTTCAGGATCTGTGGGGACGCCTTATATGTACCAAAACCATTGCCCTGAAGGAAGGATTTTCCGCCATCCCCGTCCCGCTGGAGGATATTCCTAATGGCGTGTACACTCTTACACTTTCCACAACCGAAGGGGTGATGAGTACCCGCCTTGTGGTAAACCACGGGCCATGATATCTTTTAAAAAGATATCAAAAATCTCCATCTCTTTTGTATGGGGAGGCCTATCCGGGATATGGGCTCAGAATGTGGCACTATGGGTAACTGACAGCACGGGCAGGCCTGTGGCAGGAGCGCATGTGCGCTGTCTTCATAAAGAAAGAGAGGTGTTTGCCATCACGGACGGCCAGGGTTGGGCCCGTTGCGCCTGCGCCACCCCCTGCTCCGTGCAGGTGAGCCACGTGGGTTATCAAACTTTTAACGGATTACTTAAGGACTCTCCGATGGTTTTGCGCCTCCAACCTGTCTTCAAGGCCTTGCCTGAAGTGATTGTGCAGTCCGAATTCTTAGACAAATCCGTATGGGAATCGGCGCGGCATGTGGACATCATTAATCGCAGCCGGATGGAAAGGCAGGGCGCCCAAAATCTGGCCGACGTGCTTGGTAATGAATTAAACATCCGCCTCTTGCGGGACAACATCCTAGGGGCCCGAGCCTCCGTGCTGGGTACGGGTGCCGAAAACCTTCAGGTGTTGCTGGATGGTATGCCCGTCACCGGCCGACTGAACGGGGCGCTGGACCTATCCCAGTTTGTGTTGCACGATGTGGAACGTATTGAGGTGATTAAAGGACCGGTTTCTACGCTTTACGGCTCCAATGCCTTGGGCGGCATAGTGAACATCATTCGGAAAAAGCCGGAATATGGTCGCCTCACTATGGGAGGCGAGGGCTATTATGAATCGGTGGGGCAATACAATGTGGCGGGGCAGGCCGCTGTGGACTTGCACCGCTGGCGACTCAAGGCGCAGGGGGGGCGGTACTTTTTTGATGGCTTTGGGGCGGACTCGGGCATTCAAGCCCGCTATCAAAGTTGGCGACCCAAGCGCCAGGCTTTCGGCGGCTTGTGGTCCGAATATTCTGGCCGGAGGTGCCAAGTGAGTGCCGAGGTGACCTTTTTTTCCGAAAAGCTGCAAAATAATGGCCGCCTGTTACCCCCATTCTATATTCATGCCTACGATGAATGGATCTACACCCATCGGGTGCATGCTGCTGTACAGGGCCGGTGGAACTTTTCAAGCCGGCACCGCCTTCAATGGACAAGCTCATGTCATGGTTTTGACCGGCGGCGGGATACTTACTACAAGGATCTGATGCGGATGGAACAAAACCTGCTGAGTCAAACAGTGGACCGATTTGGGCTGGCCATGCAACGCACCTGGTATGGGTATTCCGCCCTTAGGGGTACCTTGGAATTACTGGCCGGGTGGGATGTGCGCTACGAGTGGGCCCAAGGTAATAAGTTGAATCCATCCCATCCATCGCAGTGGGATGCGGCAGGCTTCCTGACGGCGGATCTCAAACCGTGGACTTGGCTTCATATCCAAGGTGGATGGCGGGCTTCCTGGAATTCGGCTTTTCCCACAGTGCCTGCCCCCTCGATAGCCCTAGTGGTCAAGCCGACCGACTACCTTTTGTTGCGCCTGGGTTATGCTCGGGGTTTTCGGGCTCCTGATCTTAAGGAATTATATTTTGAGTTTGTAGATATTAATCACAACATTCGGGGCAATCGGGAGTTGCGACCCGAAACCAGCCATCACTTATCCTGGGGCGCAGAAGTACGCCGCAACACAAAAAATTACGGAGTCCATGCCACCGTGCAAGCCTTCGCCTTGCAGATTGATCAAAGAATAGTACTAGTGGGGTTGCCGGCGGTACAGGATGTCCCCTTGTTCACCTACCAGAATGTGGAAGGCTTTCGTTCGGTAGGATTTTCAACCTCACTGGAGCTACAATGGAAAGGGCTGCGGCTGGAGCCGGGCTATGCTCTGACCTGGATGGCTACGAGGGCTACAGCCCCAGGCCCCTATACCCCATTTATAGCGACCCCCGAGGGCCGCTTCAACTTTTCCTATCATTTCAGTCGCATGGGGATTACCGCCAGCGCCTTTTATAAGTACAATGGTATCCAACAGGTGTACGTAGCTCTCGGTGATACGGCTGTGACCTTGAGTCATCTGGGGGCATACCACCAGGTGGATGTGAGTGTTATGAAATCATTTTGGAAAGATTTGATCAAGGTGGGTTTCTTTGGGAAAAATCTGCTGAATGTGACTCAAGTGATTTTTTCTCAAGCCAATCCTGGTGCCCATCAATCAGGAGCGGGCACCACCCCTGTCCTCTGGGGGCGTACACTGGGTATCTCCCTCAGCGTGCAATGGTCTCAAAATTTGAAAAAATCCCCATGATGCGCAAGTGTGGCGGAGGAGGCATCTGGCTCAGCGGTCTGGTAGGCATTTTCTTAACTGGATGCTTCAAAAAAGATGAGCCCCGGCCGCCCTATCAGTCGCCCGGCGGGGTAAATGAAAATGTGGCTGCTCTAGGCCCTTTGTATGCCCGTCAGCTATGGTTTGACCTGGAGACGAACACCTTTGTGAAGGAGGCTGACCGGGGTCTATGGGATTTGGCCTTTGACAGCCGGCCTGGCCGATTCGGTATCCGCCTGAACAGCTCCAAAAAGATGCGTATGGCCCGGTTGGGTCATGGATCATGGGACGCTCTGCCCGCGGATCCCGGAAATCCTTCCTTAGATTGGCGTTACGACGAAAGCACGGGCCACCCCGATAGTACAGCCTTTGGTCAAATTGGGCCCGGCATGAGCGTGCCTTCGGAAATTTATTTAGTGGACCTAGGCTTTTCGCCCGAGGGGGATGCCCTGGGGTTCGCTTACTTCCAACTTTTGGAAGCCAACACACAATACTATAAGGTGGCTTGTGCTCTATACCCCGATGGAACAGCGGATACCCTGACGCTGCCCCGCCGGGCAGAGTATAACTTTGTCCACTTATCTTTTCAGGGTGGGGCTCACTATGTGCTGGCCGAGCCTCCGGCGGCTGATTGGGACTTGGTCTTCACCCAATACACCACACGGGTGTATTACGAAGGAAGCTCCACGCAGTTTGAGTGGTACTCGGTGAATGGCGTCTTGATAAACCCCGCCGGTACTCAGGTAGCCCGGGACACGGTAAGCGCTTTTGAAGCCCTGGATTATATGGATGCCTTGGAAGCATCCTACTCCTCCTTGTGGGATGCCATCGGCTACAATTGGAAATCGTATGTAAGCAGCTTGGGCGCTTACATCGTCCGAGCGCATTACGTGTATTTGATTCGGACTGCCCAGGGCCACTACTATAAATGGCGCTTCATAGGCTTCACAAATAGCGCGGGCGAAAGGGGTTATCCCACTTTTCAGTATTCGCAATTCTGAAGGTGTGGGGGTGGGAGCGTAGGGAGCGGAGACGGATAGTTTAAGGTCACCGTGGCTTCGCCTACCGTTGCGCGGGCGATTCACAAGGACGAAGAGAGCGTGTAGGATGGCCAAGCAGCCCGAATTCTCTAGCCACGTAAAAAGCCCCTGTTTTAGGTGAGAATTTTTTTCCTTCCGTCATTCGCTTTATTTAATTATTAGGATTATGCAAAAAACATTTTAATTTAGATAAATTATTTATAAAATTTTTTTTTGTCCCCCGTTATTTCCCTCCAACTTCCCCTTGAAGGTCAACGTTTTGTGGGGATCGTATATCGCTTCCATCCTGATTGAAGGGAAGATAATTCGTCTCAAGTTCTAAAAATATTTTACAGTAGTTCCAGGAATCCCCTTAAATGCCTGCTGGAGCAGGTGAGAAATTTTATTTATTTAAGAAATTTTCTTAAGGATTCGGATGTCAAGAGGGATGATGCTATAAATAACCTCTTCAGTGATTAAAAAATAATTAAGTTATAATAACATTTCTTTATTTAAAAAGGTATAACATATTAGAAACAAAAAGTTAAAATAAATTTAACTGGTTTTCTCCGAAAAGATAAAGAAAACTATTTAGCTTTAAGCCCAGATTTTTAGCTGTATTTCACAAATAGCGAAATTAAAATTATGAGTAAGCGATTAAATGTTAATTATCAAGTATATTTATTTAATCTAATTATTTTCTTATTATTTGCTTTACGTGGCCATTCTCAAAATGTGGCCATCAATACGACGGGGAGTTCTGCCCATCCTTCGGCCCTTTTAGAGGTGGGTAGCGGTAATCCGAATACCGGAGGAGATACGCGAGGGATTTTATTTCCGCGGGTGGCCTTGAGTTCCGCAACGGACGCCACTACCATTCCTGCCCCCTCCAAATCGCTTCTGGTTTGGAATACGGGGTCCGGGGGATTGACCCCGGAGGGTTTCTACTATTAGGATGGCACCAAGTGGGAGCGCCTGAGCACGGGAACGGGTGGCGGAGGAGGCAGTGGCACCCCCAAAAGGAATGCGAACTGCTATACCTGTGATGGATTTTAGATGAAAATTAAACGATAAAACTATGAACATGAAAAAATTTTACCTAGTAGTGTGGATTGGTGGCCTCCTGCATATCCAAAACAAAAGCGCGACGGCCCAATGCTTTCCCACCATTTACATTGATGGTAATGAATTGGTGGTGGGTACCAGTGATATCTATGGTATCAATTTACCCTACTGGCTTCGGGAAGGACAAAGCCTGGCCATTGGCTCGGGCGTGAAAAGCATCTCCGTGATTGAGTTTACGCCCACCAGCACCAACGATCTGGAATTTTCTCAGGTACGGAATGTAACCAACGCCAGCTCCACACCGGCCGTGGTCCCTGCGGGCAAGGTGTGGAAAATTGAGTCCGTGGCTAAGGACATAAATGATTTGATCTCTTCTACCAGCTTTACTTTTAACACGCCAGGCACCTCCAACTTTCAGCCCCCCTGTACGGGTTTTTTTAAAATTCAGGTGTGGGGAGGAGGCGGCGGAGGCGGAGGAAGCTACGGCTCGACTTACGCAAGCGCTGGTTACGAGGGTGGTGGCGGAGGAGGCGGGGGATATGCGGAAGGCGTTTATTATTTAAATAAAAATCTTTCTTATACAGTCTCCGTGGGAGCAGGCGGTGCGGGGGGTACTGCAACCTCAACCAGCGCATCTCCTGGCTCTCCGGGTGGTATGTCTTCATTTGGTTTAGGCTCTGTCCTTATCATTTCCGCTTCAGGGGGGGGTGGTGGAGGAGTGGGTATTAACTGCTGTAGCGTAGGATCAGGCGGTGTGGGCGGTACAGGATTTGGACAAATAAACGTTGCGGGACAGACAGGATTTTCAGGAGATGGGACTAACGCTTCCAGGGGAGGCAATGCCGGACAAACTTTAAACACGGGAAGTACAGCGCAGACCTGCCCGGGCGGTAATGGAGTAGCTCCCGGAGGAGGGGGGGCTGGAGGGTATAGTTTTGTTGCAACTTGTAATGGAGGGAATGGTGCTCCGGGGAGGGTGGTCATCTCCTCTGTGGTTAGATAAAAGCTGCCAATCTAATTAGGAAAAACTCTCATCGTTGCCAAGAAAGATTTTTTAATTAAATTTTTAAGGACCAGAATTTCAGTTAAAAGATCTTTCTTTCATTAACTTATCCTCTAAAAATTTCTTGAGGGAAGTATAGCCAGCCTTGACAATGTGGTGAAATCCCATGCCCCAAACTTCCTCATCCTGCGGCTTAAAAAAATAAGAGAGAATTCCAGAACTTCTTCCTCCGCTCATCATGGGCAGCAACCCCAAAATTCTGTGTGAAGGAGAAAAGGATAATGGGGTATGGGGAGAGGAGGCTTATGCGGGTCGTGGTGTAGGTGCACCCGGGAATTTTAATCGGTGGCCTGGGGAGAGGATAAAAAATTGCGGTTTGGCTTGCTCAGCGCCTCCAGAGCTCCCTATCCAGGGTACGGTACTGAATGGCTTCGGCCACGTGGTGGGTGAGGATTTCTGGAGAATTATCCAGATCGGCCACGGTCCGGGCCACTTTGAGGATACGGTCGTAGGCACGGGCCGATAAACCCAGGCGTTCCATGGCCTGACGCAACAGGTTCTGGGCCTCCGGAGGAATGCGGCATACCTCGCGCAGCAGGCGGGTGTTCATCTGAGCGTTACAAAAAACATTGGGGATGCTCCGGAATCGCTCAGCCTGGCGTTGCCTTGCGCGGACCACTCTCTGGCGGATGGTGGCGGAACTCTCCGGCGCCCGTCCTTCGCTGAGGCGGTTAAATGGCACGGGCGTCACTTCCACGTGGAGGTCTATCCGGTCCAGCAAGGGGCCACTAATCCGGTTCAGGTATTTAGCAACAGTGCCGGGGGGGCAGGTGCATTCCTTTTCCGGATGATTGAAGTTGCCACAAGGGCAAGGATTCATGCTGGCCACGAGCATGAAACTGGCCGGAAACTCCACGGTGAACCGGGAGCGGGAGATGGTGACCACACGGTCTTCCATGGGTTGGCGCAATACTTCCAACACCTGGCGTTTGAATTCCGGCAGCTCATCCAGAAAAAGGACCCCATTGTGAGCTAAAGAAATTTCACCGGGGCGGGGAAAAGAGCCGCCGCCCACCAATGCCACATCGCTGATGGTGTGATGGGGTGAACGGAAAGGCCGTCGGGTGATGAGCGTTTCGGAAGGGCTGAGCTTTCCGGCCACGGAGTGGATCATGGTGGTTTCAATGGCTTCCTCCAGAGTGAGGGGCGGCAAGATACCGGGGAGCCGCCGGGCCAGCATGGTTTTACCCGCACCTGGAGGCCCCACTAAAATGACGTTATGCCCGCCGGCGGCGGCAATCTCCAAGGCCCGTTTGATGTTTTCCTGGCCGCGCACATCGGCAAAGTCCGGTTCGCCCTCAGAGGGCGCGTGGTTGAGCAACTCTTCAGGAGCCACCTGTACGGGGCTTAGACGGGAGTGCCCTTCCAGAATTTCTATGGCCTGGCGCAGGGTACGGATGCCATACACCTTAATCTCCTGTACCACGGCCGCTTCGCGGGCGTTGACTTCCGGCACAATGAGGCCCTCAAACCCCTCTGCACGGGCCCGAAAGGCCACGGGAAGAGCCCCGCGAATAGGCTGGATGCTTCCATCCAGCGACAGTTCGCCCAGAATGAGATATTTATCCAGGAAGGAGGGCCGTATCTGTTCGGAGGCCGCCAGAATACCAATGGCAATTGGCAAATCGTACGAAGACCCTTCCTTACGGATGTCCGCGGGAGCCAGATTCACGGTGATTCTCTGACCCGGTACTTTGAAACCGTTGTTGCGGAGGGCGGCCTCCACGCGTTGCTGACTTTCCTTAACCGCATTGTCCGGCAAGCCCACCATGTAAAATTTGGCCCCAGGGGCTGTGTTCACTTCTACCGTGATCACCAGGGCATCTATGCCAAACACGGCTCCCCCAAAAGCTTTCACCAACATGACGAGGTTAAAGGTAGGCAGCAAGGGGCTTTTAAACCAAAAGGAAAGCCCTTTTACATGGGTTCCTGCTTAGGAGGGAACCCCTAGAAAGTGAATCATAAAAGAGGGGGTGTCCGGCGCTCCCCTGCCCTTCATTTTGGCACGGAATTAGCACATTTAAAAACAATGCTGCGCATGGGGAAATTTTATTTAAGTTTATTAGCCATAGTATTTTTTGTAGGAGGCGTTCTTCGCACGGGTGCGCAGAGCCCCGGCCCCAGTGGTTCAAGCTCTTCTCCTTATACTTTCAAATTTTTTGAGGGTACGCTAGACGCTGGCCTTAAGGAAGCTCAAAAAACCAAGAAGTTGCTTTTTTTGGATGCGTACACCACATGGTGTGGCCCCTGTAAAATGATGAATTATGGTCCTTTCCGCGACCCGGAAGCGGGTAAATTTTTCAATGAAAATTTTGTGAATATGAAAATTGATATGGAACGCGGCGAAGGGCCATCAGTAGCCATGAAATATGGCGTAAGGGCTTATCCCACGCTCCTTTTTCTGAACGGCTCGGGGGAAGTGGTGCACCGCATCTTAGGCTATCACGACGCCATGATGCTGGTGGCAGAGGGGCGCAAGGCTCTTGCATTGGCCAAAGGGAAATAAGCTCCCTCCTAACCTTTATTGGTATTTTAGCCTGCTCATGCGGGCTCTCACGTACGTTTGGTTCCTTTACTTTGTTCAGAACTTGGAATGGCAGGAACGGTTGTGGGGGCAGATCCGTCCGGAAGCCGATTCTTTGTGTTCCTGGCAAAAGCGGATGATTACCCTGCTTGCATCGCCCGCCTTTTTTGGAAGGGGCTATGTGCAAGAGGGGATGTGGAAAGCGGCTCGGGCCGTGGCCGATAGCTTAGCGGCATGGGGTTTGAAAAGGCCGCCTTTCGCATCGGATTACCTTCAAACCTTCTCTGTAGCTGTACACACATTTCCAGATACCGTGGAGCTGTGGTGGGGAAAGGTGCGCCTAATACCAGGCCTGGATTTTCATGTACAGCCCGAATCCCAATCGCTCAAAGGACGGTTCCGCCTCCGTCCGATAAGAGCTCATCGTGGCCTTCCCCGATTAAGAAAGGGCCGTGATGCCGTATTTTTAGATTATCTGAATGCTCCCGACGACTCATGGCGAAAACAGCTTGCGCACCTGCAAGATTCGGTGGTTAAAGCCGGTTGGCCGGTGGTACGCCTAGCCGCGAAACAGGAGGCATGGTATCCCGCCAGGGCATCGCAGCCCTCTTTTGTGGCTACTATCCACCCCCGAGCAGCCCATAAAGTGGTTAAAATTCCCAGGTTTCTCACTGTGCATGTGAGGGCTGAGACTCACTCTGAGGTGCCCTGTGCTAATTCCCTGGCCTACTGGCCTGGTCAGGTGCCCGATACATTTATAGTAATCACAGCCCATTTGGACCATTTGGGGATGTTGGGCCGGGAGGCCTTGTATGGAGGGGCCCATGATAATGCCTCTGGCACCGCCATGATGATGGCCTTGGCCCGGTATGTGGCCTCTCAGCCGCCCCCCCATTACAGCCTGCTTTTCATCGGTTTTGGAGCGGAAGAAATTGGCTTAGAAGGCTCCTGGCAATTCATCCATAAGTATCGGCCCGTGCTGCCCCGTATCCGGTTTCTTTTGAACTTAGATCTGATGGGAGGGGCTGAAAAAGGCGTCACACTTGTGAATGGCAGAGAATTGCCGCACCTTTCTGCCTTAATAGACAGTTTGAATCGGACTTATAATTTACTAGAAAAGGTTGATCTGCGGTCTAATGCTCCCAACAGCGACCATTATTTTTTCACTCAATTGCAGGTACCAGCCATATTCCTATATGCTAATGGGGAAGGCATTGCTTACCATGACGTGCTTGATACGGCGGAGCGATTGCCCTGGCAAAACTGCCCCCGCCTTTATTCACTATTGGTCAATTTTTTAGAGAGCCTTCAAAAACCGCTTCCTTCTTATTATTTTGAAGCTAAGAGTCAAAAGTAATAAGGCTCATAACCGGGTTTCCACTTGATGTTACAGCCAATGGATGGGATTTGCTGGGGGTCCACAGGTTGGCCCACAACCAGGGCATCCAAAGCCCTTGAGAGGTCTTCCCCCGTGACGGGCACCTCTTTTTTGGGACTGGAAGCATCGAATCGGCCCCGATAAACGCAGCGGTTTTCGGCATCAAACACACTGAAATCAGGCGTGCAAGCAGCAAAATAGGCCTTAGCTACGGCTTGTGTTTCGTCAAAAAGGTAAGGGAACGGAAAATTCTTCTCACGGGCCAAGGCGGCCATCTTTTCAGGAGCGTCTTCGGGGTGAGTTTCTACGTTGTTGGAATTGATACCCACAAAACCAATTCCCTGCTCTTTGTATTTACGGGCTAATTCCAGCAGTTTGTCTAAAATATGTTGTACATAAGGACAATGGTTGCACATGAATACGACCACCGTACCTTTAGAGCCTTTTACATCCTTGAATCTCCATAAACGACCGGTGAGGGGTTCGGGCAAGGTGAAGTCAGGAGCTGGAGCGCCCAAGGGAATTAGGTAAGTGGGAGTGGCAGCCATAGGACGTACCAAATTTAGAAAAGAAGTCCTAATTCATAAATCCAGCTAAAATTGACGCTCATAAATCATTTGGGCGATATCCAGGAGAAGGTTTTTTCCTTCCACAGGCAATGAAAGGGAGTTTAGAGACCGGAGGGCCATTTCGTGAAAAGCCTTAGCCTTTTCCTCCGCCAACACACGGGCGCCGCTCCGTTCAAACACAGCAAGAGTCTGATGAATTTTCTTTTCCGCATCAGGCTCCGTGATAAGCTTTTCCAGCAAATGCTGATCATCGGGTGAGGCATTTTCCCGGGCCAGGATGTATAAGAGTGTCTTTTTGTTATTCAGGATATCGCCACCTTTAATTTTACCGAAACGCTCATCTCCAAAAGCATCCAGAATATCATCCCGAATCTGAAAGGCCAGCCCTATTCCCAGGCCTGCGTTATAGAAGGCTTTTTCCATCTCAGGAGGAGCCCCACCGATCACGGCTCCTATCTGTAGGGCACAGGCCAAAAGCACCGAAGTTTTGTATTCAATCATTTTAAGGTAATCCTCGGAATCCACTGCAAGGCGGTCTTCAAAGTCCATATCCATTTGCTGACCTTCAATAATGCGAATGGCAGTGGTGTTGAAAAGACTTAAAACATAGGCTTGCGTGGGAGCCGGCAGGCCTTCAGCTAGAAACATTTGACAATAGAAAGCCATGGCATCACCGGCCAGGATGGCGGAGTTTTCACCAAATTTTAAATGCACGGTGGGTTGACCCCGACGCAGGCTAGCCTTGTCCATGATGTCATCGTGGACAAGAGTGAAATTATGGAACAGCTCTATTGCATAGGCCTGGCTGAGCGCCTGACGCCAGGACCCCCCCACGGCATCGCAGGCCGCCAGCACCAACAAGGGCCGTAGTCTTTTACCCCCTAATCCCATTATATAGCGGATGGGTTCGTACAAATTCGCAGGCTCAGCTCGGAAATTGATACTATCATGGAATTGTTGGTAAGCCTCCAGGAAGGCGAATATTTTCTCACGGGAAATCTGGTGCATGAATGAGGTTATTAGAATGAGGTTATTAGGATTTTTTAAAGGACGAGGGCATCAGCCAGAGAACAAAGGCAGCGGGCCACATCCTCAAATGTATTATAGGAAGGTACAGGAGCCATCCGCATTACGCGGGGTTGTCGCCAGTCCACGACCACCCCCTCGCTTAATAATGTTTTGAACACCCGCTGACCAGTCTCTTCATCTTCAAAAATAATAGAGAGTTGACATCCCCTGAGTGCGGGATCACGGGGGGTTAAGAGCGAAAAAGACCGATGGGGTAAAGCCTCGTTCAGTTGATCCAATCCTTGCTCCAAAAAGCCAGTGAGTTGGATGCTTTTGTGGCGGAGGGCCTCTATCCCAACCTGAGAGAAAAGCTCCAAGGCTGCCAAGTGGGCTGCCATATTGAATACGGGAGCATTGCTCAGTTGCCAGGCCTGCGCACCTGGGGCTGGGTCAAAAGAGCGTTCCATCAAGAAGCGCGTATCCGATCGGGTTCCCCACCACCCCTCAAAGCGAGGGATATCACGAAGGCCGCCGTATTTTTCATGCACGTACAGGCCCCCCACGGCGCCGGGGCCACTGTTAAGATACTTGTACGAACACCAGCAAGCAAAATCCACCTCATCATCATGCAGGGTGAGAGGAATATTTCCTATGGCATGGGCTAAGTCAAGTCCAAAAAAGGCACCCACCCGATGGGCGGCCTGCACCAGCGGACCAGGCCTGAAAAAGCGCCCACTGAGGTAATGCACTCCACCGAACACGACCACGGCCAGTTCATCACCCAGGGATTCAATGTATTGAGCGATTTCCTCTTCCGCCATGTCATTGTGGGGGAGTTCCACGACAGCTTCTTGGGGATCGTAACCGTGAAAACGCGCTTGCGACCAGAAAGCGTACAAATCCGAAGGGAAGGGATTTTGCTCACAGAGAATCTTAAATTTCTGACCTTGGGGCCTGTAAAAGCTCACTAGAAGCAGGTGTAAGTTGGCCGTGAGCGAACCCATGGCCACACATTCCTGGGGTTGGCATCCTAAAAGCGAAGCCAGATGCTCGGAAAAGAACGTGTGGTAATGGTACCAGGGGCGCTTTCCTTGGAAATGCCCATCTACGGCTAAAGTGCGCCAGGCTTCCAACTCTTCCGCTATATACTGAGCAGCCTTGCGGGGTTGTAAACCCAGGGAATTGCCTGTGAAATAAACCACAGGGCGGCCATCTTTTTCGGGTATGTGAAAGTGGGCTCTTAACCACTTCAAAGGATCCGCAGCATCGGCTAGATGGGCTTGATGCATCCAACTTTCACGAAGCTTCTCAAGGCGGCTCACGGAACAAAAATACCGGCCAGGGTAAATGCTGGTTCAGCCTATTCCCCACAAGGAGGGGAGAACTATCCGATGAGAGCAGGGTTGATTATAACGCATATCCAAAGAAAAAGGGCGAGAAAACCGTTATTAACAGGTCCATCCAATTAATTAAAAAACACCCCAGGTTTTCATTGAGACCAATCCCACTACTTTTGTTTGCTTTCAGGACCTTTACGATTATTCCTTAATGAGAGCATTACTAGAAAAATTTGAGAACGCCCCACCCGAGATAGTGTTGGAATGGCACGACAGCGAAACGGAGGCTGTCGGTTGGGTTGTGATCAATTCCCTGCGCGGTGGGGCAGCCGGTGGGGGTACCCGTATGCGAAAGGGCTTAGATCGCCGGGAGGTGGAATCTCTGGCCAAAACAATGGAAATAAAGTTTACAGTGGCCGGGCCTCCGATTGGTGGCGGAAAATCGGGTATCAATTTTGACCCCACTGACCCTCGCAAGGAAGGAGTCCTTAAGAGATGGTTTAAAACGGTTTTGCCCCTACTAAAGAGCTATTACGGTACCGGAGGCGACCTTAATGTGGATGAAATACACGAAGTAATTCCCATCACCACCGAATTGGGCCTTCTGCACCCCCAAGAAGGTGTGCTAAATGGCCATTTTAGGCCTTCCGGAGCGGAAAGGACCAGGCTGGTAGAACGGCTACAAAAGGGTGTCTCACTGGTGCTAAGATCTTCTCAATTTTCCCCAAACCCGGAAGGCCAATATACCGTTGCAGATATGATCACGGGATTTGGGGTAGCCGAGGCTGTAAAACATTATTACAGCCTATGGGGGGGCCATTGGGAGGGGAAGCGGGCCCTGGTTCAGGGTTGGGGGAATGTGGGTGCTGCAGCGGCTTTTTTTCTTGCAAAATCAGGTGTACGCATTGTAGGAATCATGGACAGAGGTGGAGGCCTACTTAAACCAGAGGGCTTTTCGGAGAGCGAAGTGAAGGCCCTATTTCTGAGCCGAGAGGGAAACAGACTTCGGGCGCCGGAATTGATTCCCTATGAAGTGATCAGCCACGATTTCTGGACCATAGGAGCAGACATTTTTTTGCCCTGCGCGGCCTCGCGCTTGCTCACGCACGCCCAGTGTGAACAGCTCATCCGACATGGTCTAGAAGTCATCAGCTGCGGAGCTAATGTGCCCTTCGCCGACGAGGAAATTTTCTTTGGCCCGACAGCGGAGTACGCAGACCGTCAGGTTTCTGTAATACCTGATTTTATGGCCAACTGCGGGATGGCCCGTGTATTTGCGTTTCTGATGAGCGATGCTGGGCCTTTGGAGGAAAAAGCAATTTTCGAGGACACCAGCCACACAATTAGAAGAGCCTTGGAAGAAGTGCATGCCTTGAATCCCAGTCGCACGGGAATTGTTAAGACATCTTATGAATTAGCTCTGAAACGACTGGTTAATAGCCCCGCCGAATGTTTCAAATAATTCTGGCCATCCTATTTGTGATAGGATATCTCCTGATCTCCATGGAGGCCCGCACGCACATCAACAAAGGAGCTATTTCCTTGCTCATGAGCGTGACATTATGGACCTCTTTAATTTTTTTCCGACATGTAGAGCCCTCAGGTCATATGAGCGCTGAGGAGGCCCGTGTGGAATTTGTGATAGACCAACTCATGGAACACATGGGCGATGTAGCGGGCATTCTGTTTTTCCTCATTTGTGCCATGACCATTGTAGAAGTGGTGGACCATTACCACGGCTTTCGCATTGTGACCGATGCCATAAAAACCGGGAAATTTTTTAGTTTCCTTTGGATTACCTCAGGTATCACCTTTTTCCTATCGTCCGTTCTAGACAACTTAACCACCACTATCGTGATGGTTTCCCTGGTTAAGAACTTGGTGGCCAACCGGCCTCAACGCTGGCTGGTAGTAAGCATGATTGTGGTAGCGGCCAACGCAGGCGGTGCCTGGTCACCCATCGGAGATGTAACCACCACAATGCTTTGGATTGGAGGACAGGTGACACCCTCCAACATCATTCTGAAACTCTTTATTCCTTCCCTATTGTGTCTTTTATTGCCCCTGATGGTTTTAACCCTTGGCCGCGCGCCGCATTTGAAACTTTTCCGTCATAAAGTAATAAGCAGAGCTCAAGAGTCCGGACTGACACGACGCGATCAAAACATTGTATTCATCACTGGATGTCTGAGTCTCATTTTTGTACCCGTGTTTAAATCACTGACCCATCTGCCGCCCTATTTAGGAATAATTATGAGTATGGGAATCTTGTGGGTGGTAACTGAGATTCTCCATAAATCCCGTCCCGGTGTGGCGGAGCGGTATTCTTTTGAAAATGGGCTTCGGCGCATCGATCTGCCCAGCGTCTTTTTCTTTCTGGGCATTCTCCTCTCTATTGGAGCTCTGGAGGCAGCCGGCTCTTTGGATCTGGCGGCCCACTTTCTGGAAGAACACCTGGGCAACAAGTATTTCCTTGCCGGAATAGCGGGACTGATTTCGGCTATTGTAGACAACGTCCCAATGGTAGCGGCTTTTCAGCATATGTTTGAATATCCGGTGGATGACCTGTTCTGGGAGGGACTGGCCTATTGCGCAGGCACAGGCGGCAGTCTGCTCATCATAGGTTCCGCCGCAGGCGTCGCAGCGATGGGCATGGAACCTATTACCTTCGGCTGGTATCTGAAAAATATATCGCCCCTTGCTTTAGCAGGATATCTTGCCGGACTTTTATCTTATTTTGCTGTGAACCAAATAATTTCTCCATAAAGTCGTTAAACTTCCAAATAATGTTACATTCCCTTATAGCCCAAACCGCTCCCCCTGTGGTAGATACCCTTGCGACCATCCCTCCAAGTGCGTCCCCTTCCAACGTTCAGGAGTTAAATCTTTGGGAACTTACTCTCAAAGGGGGCGTCATCATGGTACCGCTCGCCTTATTATCCATAATAGCGGTCTATATTTTCGTAGAACGCCTGCTTACCATCCGTAAGGCCCGTCAGTACGACCCGCAATTTATGAATACCATTCGGCAATACATTTTGGACGGCAAGCTGGAAGCCGCCCGCACACTCTGCCAGGGTACAAACACCCCTGTGGCCCGGCTCATAGACAAGGGACTTTCCCGCATCGGCCGGCCTCTGAATGATATCAGTGCCGCCATAGAAAATGTAGCCAAGTTGGAAATCTACCGATTGGAAGCCCGGCTTAATCTGTTAGGTACCATAGCAGGAGCCGCACCCATGCTAGGTTTCCTTGGCACGGTGCTGGGCATGATCAAAGCTCTTTACAACATGAGCCACCAGCCTGAAGTGAACATTTCCCTGCTTTCCGGGGGTATCTATGAAGCCATGGTGACCACGGTAGGAGGGTTGATTGTGGGCATAGTGGCTTATGTGTTCTATAACCTTTTGGTGGCTCAGGTGGAGAAAGTAGTTAATGTTTTAGAGGCTCGCGCTATTGAATTTATGGACGTTCTTAATGAACCTGCCCGATAAATCCATAAGCCCATGAATCTGCGCCCCCGCAACCGTGTGAACCCCAGCTTCAACATGAGCTCTATGACCGACTTGGTGTTCCTGTTGCTCATCTTTTTTATGATCCTGACAACGCTAATAAAAACCAACACAGTGCTCAATCTGAACCTGCCCAGCTCTACCAGCAAGGAAAAGTCCAAAGCCCGCGTGCGGGTGAATATTGATGCCTCTTATCAGATGTACCTGGACAGAACACCCGTTACCCCGGAAACACTCGGACCGCTATTAAGGCAAAGACTAGGCGACAACCCCGAAGCCCGTGTGGAGGTGGCTGTAGATGAAAACGTACCTCATAAGTTCTTCGTACAAGTGGCCGACATTGTCAGCGTCCAGAATGGTTACCGTATGCTGCTGGTAACTAAACCTCCCTCTGCGCGTTGAACCCTTGCCAAGTTTAGGTGTATTAACTCATACCCATGCACATAACACGCAATGACAGTATTGGGGCGGCTGTGTCGGTGGCCATCCATCTGCTTCTGTTTTTGCTTTTTCTTTTCATTACCATGAGGACTGAGCCTCCCGCTGATTCTGGGGGCGGGATGATGATTGATTTGGGCATTTCTCCAGATGGAAGCGGCAATAATCCCAGCGGTCTTCATAGCGGCTCCGTGCCTACCACTCCCTCCCAACGGCAACCGGTATCCGAAGCTGCCTCTTCTGCAGGACAAAACGCACCCCAGTCCACGCAGGCTCTTAAATCGGCTCATACGGATGAGCCTCCTCTGGAAGAGAAAAACAAACAGCGACCCAAGCCCTTTAATCCGGCCCCTGTTTCCACTCAGGCCCAGGCGGAACCTATCCGTCCGGCCCCACCCCCCCCAGAACCTCAGCGGCCCCGAATAAACCAACAGGCTCTGTTTCCAGGGGCCTCTGGCGGGCAAGGTCCAGGTGCGAGGCCTGGCAATGTCGGTGACCCCTCTGGCATGCCAGGGGGAGGACAGGGGGGAGCGGGCAACCAGCCTTTTTCCCAAGGTACCGGCCCCGGATCGGGCGGAGGCAATCAGCCCGGTCAAAGCAGCGGCTTAGGCTTTCGGATAGAACTGACGGGGCGGACTCCCCGTCAGATTTTTAAACCCGATTATGACGTCCAGGAGGAGGGGCGCGTAATAGTGAAAATTTCTGTGGATAAACAAGGGAATGTAGTGGCTGCCACCACTGACGGTGTGCGGGGCAGTACTACCACGAACCAGGTCCTCCACCAAAAAGCTATAGAGGCCGCACGAAAGTGTAAGTTTGATGTGAAGCCTGATGCCCCACCTATTCAAGTGGGTTATATAACCTACAACTTTATTTTGAGTAACTAAAGAAGACCCACCTATTACGCCATTTAATGTAAATATTTTTCCAGAGCAAAAGGAATTCCCTATATCGCTTAACTGACGAAAATGAAGTAAAGTGCTGGATTGGCTGGAAAATTCATTTTTAAGAAGGGTGATGTGCTAGGCTCAAAAGCCAATAAAAAAAGGGGCCATTAGGCCCCTGATGACCGTTGCCCGAGCTGGATTCGAACCAACACACGCAGAACCAAAATCTGCTGTCCTGCCGTTAGACGATCGGGCAAACGCAGTGCAAAATTATGTAAAATATCATTATTGCGAAGACCGCAACTCTATTTCTTCTATCCGGCCTGCGTTTACTCGGCGCACTTTCACGTGCCAGGATTCATACTGGAACTCTTCTCCAACGGCTGGGATAGTACCAGCCATGCTCAGCACAAAGCCGGCCAAGGTGTTGTATTCCTCACTTTCTGGTAATCCAAGACCATACTTTTCATTTAGGTAATCAATCTCAAGGCGCCCGCTGAAGAGATACACACCATCCTCCAAACACTTCTCAACGAGTTCATCCCCGCTATCATGTTCATCGGCTATTTCCCCAAAAATTTCTTCTATTACATCTTCGGTGGTGAGAATACCTGCCGTACCTCCGAATTCGTCCACCACCACCGCTAGGCTCAAACGTCGCGCCAGCAGATCCGTTAAGATATTCCTGATCGGCCGCGACTCTGGTACAAACAGAACTGGCTTCAGGCAAGCGTGCAAACTCTCTGGTCGCGAAAACACAGAAAAGCTGTGCACATATCCAATGATGTGGTCAATAGTGCCCCTAAAAACAGGAAGCTTGGAATAGCCAGTGTGGGCGAATATCTCCACAACCTTATCAATTGGGGTATCTACCTCAACGGCTACCACATCGTTGCGCGGCACCATACAATCGCGGGCCCGGGCATTACGAAATGCCAGCGCCTTTCTAAATATTGTTATTTCCTGACTTGTTTGTTCAGAGTTCGTTCCGGTGGTTGGCCGGTTTTCTTCCACGAGGTGCCACAAGTCCTTCACACTATAAGCGGGTCTATTATTTCGCGGGCTTCCAACAATCCGAAAGGCCCCCTCTGTGATCAATAAGATCACCGCAGCGGCTGGATAAACCAAGTGATAGAGGACAAAGGCAGGCAAGGAGAGTGACTTAAGAGAGCCTTCTGGATTGGCAGAGAAAAGAGCCTTGGGCAAAAACTCGGCCACCACCAGTATAAAAGCCGATGAGAGCACCACTTGGCCCAGGTTTATAAGCGCCATGTCTGGAGGGTTGCCTGTCAAGCTCCATGCATTCATAATCAGAGGGGCAAGCGCCTCCGACATCAAGATACCATAGAGCACCAGCACAATGTTGTTACCCACAACCATGGTCCCGATAAAGCGGTCAGGGCGGCGCTGGAAGTATCCCAGAAAAAAACCCGTCAGCCTACTATTCTTTCGCGCTATTTCCAGCTTTAAGGGGTTGGACGAAACATAGGCAATCTCCAGCCCTGAAAACAGAGCAGAAAGCACAACCGTAAACACAATCCACAATACGTTGGTCATGAGCTCATTATTCCGGGGATCTATATCTCATTAAGCGCCGCACGCGTTGCAAAGTTACCACTAACGCGAAGGCTGCCAGTCCACAATACCACATCGAAAGACGCCATCCCTTGCGCGTCACCTCAAGTCCTGCGGCCACGCTCAAGAAAATAGTGAGAGCGGTCCAGAATATCAGGGAGACAGCCAAGTAGTATTTCAGTCCTCGCGACATTTTTTCTACCAAAACTAGGGAAGCATTCTCCATTCAAGGGACTTGCTCAGCCTCTTCCAGGAAAAACTGTCCCATAGGCCGCCTTATTATCAGATGGGCAAAATTTTTAGTTGCCTGCAGCCCCTGACCAAATAATACCTCATCGCCACGTCTTAGGGTTACAAAAGCCTCCGTGAACAACTCAAATGTGCGGGTATTAAAGTGCAATTCGGAAGTAGCCAATTGTTCATTCCGATCATTTGTAAAGCGAATGTGTCCGAAAGCGCTTACTTCATCTTTGTGAGAATAAATTACCCCGCTGTCGGCCACCAGAACGCCAGAAGATTCGCCGCCGGCTTCATAGAGCAGGACTTTCAGGCCCCGTGGCATCACCCGCAGGGATCCTTCCCGAGTCTGATAATCGGCAATAAGCGGAGTCAGGAGCCTGGCCCGCACCAGGCCGGAGTCAGTATAAAGGATTTCTGCGTCAAAAATTTGGGAAATGGGAGTATTGTTATCGCCCGATTCCAGATACCGGCGGGCCGCTCCTTCCGTATCGGAACAGCCTACCAACCCTAGGATTAAGGCTAGCAGAGTTGCCAGAGCATTAAGGGTTTTCCCCTTTGCCGAGATTTTAATCCTTTTTGGTTCGCACGGTGGTGGTTTCATCAATCCAGCAGCCCACCTTAAACGTATCCCCATCCTTGAGGCTCAGAAAGAAGCATTCAGACTGGGAAGGGTATAGGCTTTGCACGACGGCCAATCGGGAGGCCACTTTCTCGGCGCAGGAGGGGTCAATTTGGCGGGCATACAGGTATTTATCCGCAGCAGCCCAGGCAGGCCCTCCTTTGCTGCATGCATCATCGCCACAGGAGCTTTGGCGATACATATCTCCAATTAGGATGAAGGGATCCCCCCAGTTGGGCTTAAGTTGAGCAGCCCGACGGGCATGTGTCCGGGCTTCGGTATATTCTTTTCTCTGAAAATGGACTGTGGCCAATAAATACACATACTGGGCCTTTTTCTCATTGTCCTGTTCCAGATCAATGGCTCTGAGCAAATGGCTTTCCCCTTCCTTGTCCTGCCCTAGGCCAAAATAATAGGCAGCCAATTTGTAATAAGCGTCAGCGGTGCCCACCAGGCGAGTATTTTCCTGGAATATTTGTCCCACCACAGGCCGGGTTTTGTATTCGTCTTTTTTATGACATTCTTTTCTTTCCAGATTGGCAGCTGCCTTACGCACCCACTCGGGATCATTCTTTTTGGAATCAAAATATTTCTGATAAATCTCCACCAAATTCTTACAATCCAAACAGGCCTCGGCAAGCTTATCTAGATTGGCCTGTGCTTTCAGATATGCACTATCTTTTTTGGCTGCATAGGCTGCATTGGCGTAATCAGTTAATGTGCTGTATAGCTCTACAAGCTGGTCACAATTGAATTTTCCGGCACGCAGGAAGTTAAAAGCATATTGCATGTATGAAGAGAGCACAGCCGCAGAGGACTTTTCTTTACGTAGCTCCACGCTCTCTTTCAGAAGATTAAAAATTTCATCTTCGCGGTCTTTGCGGTAAGTCATCATATCAAAGGCCTTGCGACCCTTGATATCCCCCACTTCCCCAAATTTCTGGGGATCCTTCGCAGCCAAACGGATGCGCATATCGTGGAGCATGAGAAGGGTGTCCACCAGTTTTTCTTTTCTCCTGGGGTCAGTTTCTTTTTTAATAAGGTCTTTCATGAGCTCATTTCCCCACACATAAATGCCCTGATACTTTTCAGGAGCATTTTGCAGCAGAAATCTCCAGGCCGGCAGGGCATCGGCGTAATTTTTCTGATTCATGTATTCCTTACAGATGGAATACTGCTTTTTAATTTCAATAGAATCCACCTGCGCATGGCTGTTTTCCTGCAAAAGCGTGGTTAAGGAAAAGCTCGTTACCGTGATCCAGGTAAGTGATATACGTTTCATAACCAGGATATAAAATAGCAAAAAATTTTTTTAATTATATTTAAATTTTGGTGACCATTTATCTCTAAGATTAACGGCCAAAATTAGACGGAACACATCAGAGCCCGTGACGGCGGGGCTGGGATGGCGCGTTAAGCTGTAATCAACCCCCGCATTAAGCCAAGAGGTGAGCTTACGATCCATGAGCGAATTGGTGAGCCAAGGAATGGAAAGCCCAAATCCTATGCCAAACGTACGGAAAGGTTGCCCTTCAGGGCGGAGGGCCTCGGTGGTGTAACGAAAGGAAACCTGAATAGATGTGAAGGCGCCAGGGCTTTTGAGGCTCTTACGGAACGGTAAAAATTCGGCGGCCAGGGCTCTGGCGCTGCGGTTACCAAAAAGCGGTTCAGGGATGCCATCGTAGCGGTAAGCGGCCCAGAAGGTGTGATCCACTCCCGCAAAGATCATCCATTGGCCAGGCTTTCCACAGGAAAATCCTCCCCGCAACGCCGAGGGCCGACGCACGGTCACCCTCCGATCGGAAACCAATTCGGAAAAAAGGGGGTTATCTCCGTAGTTGCCGTAATAATAATCGGTTTGACGGGTTTCCAGACTGCGGGCCCCAAAGCCATATTCCCCGGCTGCTCCCAGCGTGACAAGAACCTTTCTCCAAGTAATCTCATACTGTATACCGGCTTCCAGGCCAGGTCCGCGTATACGTTGGCTTTCGCGAAAGCGGGTCTGGATAAAGCCTGTGACATCCGGGTAATGGGTGATCTTGTCTTTTTGAATCTGACCAAGGTAAACCAGGCCATTAAGGCCCAGGCTTAAGCCTTTTAAAAACTTCACGGACCAGCCCAGAAAAAAACGGTCCACCCCCCCATGGCCCTCATAAAAGTGCCTTACCAAGAAGGTATCGTCAGGGCTAACTAACTGGTTTTCTGACTGATAGCTGTAACGTGTGCCCGTATAAGGTAGGAATCCCACAGCCAGAGTCATTTTTTGTGACCATAGAGGTAAAGCAAGTGCAAACTGGCTGAAAAACGCATGGTTTCCATTCTGGCTGGCATCACCCCTGAATTGCCTGTATTGCTGTGCTTCCATGCCAAACTGAAGCATTAAATGTTCCAGTGCCGAATAGGAGGCCGGATTGGCAGGGTTCAGGAGGGCTCCCTGGCGGGCAGCCACTGAGGCTGGTCCCAGAAAACCTGCCGGCGCCACCACATCATGGTAAGGCAAACCCAAACCCAGCCGAGAATACGGACTGAATACGCCATATTGGGCATGAACACCTGTCCATAAAAAAAACCCGTGTGCCAGCGCCTGCCAGGGTGGGCGCATCATATCACAAATTATTAAAACTTAAAATTTCTGCCAGTCCGGTAATGACCAGATTTTTTTTGAGAAATACGGGGTTTTTAATGCGCGGGGCCAGGAATTCAGCATCTCCACCCGTTAGGATCACTTTCACGTGGGGATGGATTTCTTTATAGCGATTGATGATGCCGTCAATTTCGGCCACCATCCCGTGCACTACTCCAGAAATGATGGAATTTTCCGTGTTGTCACCGATGAGCATGAAATCTCTTTGATCGGGCCTCACGGAGACTAAGGGCAGCTTATCTGTGTATTGATTTAAAGCTTTAAAACGCATTTTCAGTCCAGGGGAGATAGAGCCTCCAACAAATTCGTTTAAGCGGTTGACAAAATTTAACTTCAGGCAGGTACCGCAGTCCACGATCAATAAGTCCACATTTCGGAATTCAGCGTTTCCACCCACAGACACCGCAATCCTATCAGAACCTAATGTTTCCGGGCTCTTATATTTGTTGCCGATGGGTATGGGTGTTTTGCTGTCCAGGAAAAGGAATTGGCCCTTTTCGCGCAGGGCGGCAATGAGGCTGGGATGAAGGGCCTTTACCGTGGAAATGATGCCCGTATTGCCTGCTAGAGGGTCCAGATTTCTGATTTTCACCGGCAAATGGGTAGGCTCAAATACATCTAGGGATATTACCTGATTGCCTTGTAAAATGGCCCACTTCACATAGGAATTACCGATGTCAATCGCAAGCCTCATGGGCTCGCAAAAGTAGTGGACGATGCCCTGGAATTCAGTTAAGAGGGCCGACCCCCGCGGAAAAATTTCTCAAAAACTAGGCTGTGACCGAAACCGTAGGGCTTTCTTTCAGATATATACTGAAATCAATCGGATCTTTCACTTTCTGGTTTGTCAAAGCAATATCCAGCACTTCTTCAGCTCTTTTCACATAATGAAAGGTAAGGTTGTGGAGATATTCGGGTTCAATCTGGCCCACATCGGGCCTGTTTTTCTCGGAAAGAATCACCTCGCGTATACCGGCCCGACGGGCGGCCAGGAGTTTTTCCTTAATAGCTCCTACGGGCAGGACTTCACCACGCAGGGTGAGCTCACCGGTCATCGCCAAGGCTTTTTTCACTTTCAATTGCGTGAAGGCCGAAGCAATGGCCGTAAATATGGTGATACCTGCGGATGGACCATCCTTAGGCACCGCCCCTTCAGGCACGTGAATATGCACGTTGGTTTTTTCAAACAACTTAAAGGGTATCTGGTATCGAGGGCTTATTTTCTTGAAATACTCTAAGGCAATTATGGCGGATTCTTTCATCACTTCGCCAAGACTTCCCGTGAGAGTTAGCTTGCCCTGACCTCCCGTGATGGAAGTTTCTACAAAAATGATGTCGCCCCCCGTAGCTGTCCAAGCAAGGCCTGTAACAACTCCGGCAAAGTTGTTATCTATAGTTTTTTCTTTAGGATGGGGAGGACCCAGAATTTTAATTAATTCTTTTTCAGTAAATCCGGGTTTGATGGAGGCAGGGACGCCATTCTGGGGTTCGGCCAACTGGCGGGCCTTGGCTCGGGCAAGTTTAGCCAACAATCTGTCTAACTGACGCACGCCGGATTCGTTCGTATAATGTTCTACCAACCAAGCTATTTGGCCTTTTCTCAGCTTTAATTGCCCGGGTTGAAGACCGTTTTCCTTGATTTGTTTGGGCAAAAGGTGCCTCCGAGCAATCTCCACCTTTTCTTCTACGCTATAGCCAGTAAGTTCCACAATTTCCATACGGTCTCGTAAGGCAGGATGGATGGTGGACGTGGTATTGGCTGTCCCAATGAACATCACCCGGGATAGATCATATTCCACTTCCAAATAATTATCCAAAAAGGTGCTGTTTTGTTCGGGATCCAGAACTTCCAGAAGGGCCGAAGCCGGGTCACCCTGAAAGGAAGCACTGATTTTGTCCAGTTCATCCAACACGAACACAGGGTTTGAGGATCCACATTTGCGAAGATTCTGAATAATCCGGCCAGGCATAGCCCCCACGTAAGTTTTGCGATGGCCTCGGATTTCAGACTCATCCTTAAGACCACCCAGGGCCATTCGTACATATTTACGGCCCAGGGCCTCAGCGATAGAGCGACCAAGGGAAGTTTTACCAACCCCTGGCGGACCCACAAAACATAGAATGGGGGCCTTCATATCCGATTTCAGCTTCAGCACAGCCAGATATTCCAGGATGCGCTCTTTAATTTTTTTCATCCCAAAGTGGTCACGATCCAGGATATTTTCAGCATTTTTAAGATCGTAGTTGTCTTGTGTGTATTCGTTCCAAGGCAGTTCAGTAAGCAGATGCAAATAATTTAACTGGACAGGATAATCGGCAGAGTTAGGATTCATCCTTTCCAGTTTTGCAATTTCTTTTTCAAAGTGGCGAGCTACAGCCTCACTCCAATTTTTAGTCTGAGCTTTTTTCTTTAATTCTTCAATTTCCTGGTTAGGGCCCTGGCCGAGCTCTTCCTGCAACACTTTCATCTGTTGGTGCAGGAAATACTCTTTCTGCTGCTGATCAATGTCCTGCTTGGTTTTGTTGCGGATTTTATTTTTCAGCTCCAAAATCGCAAGTTCTTTATTAAGATGGTACAATACCAGATTCGCCCTTTCCTGAATTCCTGAAGTTTCTAAGATTTTTTGTTTTTCGCTCAGGCTAACGTTCATATTGTTAGCCACAAAGTGGATAAGAAACTCAGGGTTCTCAATGTTACGGACGGCAATCGCCGCTTCAGAAGGAATTTCTGGTGATTGTTCAATGATTTGAACGGCCACATCTTTGATCGTGCTGATAAGGGCCTGGAATTCACTGGAGTCTTTGGGCACCGGAGGCTCAGGAAGTAGTTTGTAATCGGCCAGAATGTAAGGGGTCTCCTGCACAAAGGCGTTTATCTGCATGCGTAACCGACCCTGAATAATCACAGTGGTACTGCCGTCAGGCATGCGAAGCATCTTGAGAATAAGGGCCACCGTGCCCGTGTGATACACATCGTCAAAACCGGGCTCTTCAATAGAGCCTTCTTTTTGAGCCACCACCCCGATGATTTTGTTCCCTTTATAGGCTTCCCGTATCAGGTGGATAGACTTGTCGCGGCCCACCGTGATGGGCGCCACCACACCTGGAAAAAGAACCATATTGCGCAGGGGAAGAATGGGAAGCCGCTCAGGTATATTGGGAAGATTCAGATTGATTTCATCGTTGGTATTGAGGACAGGTATAAAATCGCCTTCGCTTTCAATTCCTGAAATGACAAAAATGTTCGGGAGCTTTTTCATGGGATTTAAAAATTAAAAACCAGGATACTGACAATATGACACACGCCAATCATAAAAGATCCTGAATAAATCAGGAAATTTAACATTCCTATAATGTTAGGCCAAAAATGTGCCGTAATTCATCCTGAACGAATGAAACATGCCTGAATAGCTCAGAAAATTATGCGATTGAGGAATGTTGACAGATAAAAGGAGAAAGGGAAACTGTCTAAGTTATCTCGCAGTACCATCCGCCGGCTCTCAAGAGGAATCCTTTATTTTTTGCTTTCAAGACTTAAGAAAAGCTGGCAGCTGCACGGCGCAATCTGTCGTTAATAGTGTGGGCCAAGCCTTCGTCGTCTTCAGGAAGAGGAAACACTTTGAGCCTATGCCATGGACCGGCATCAAACTGGCGCAACAGGTGGTAGAGGTTTCGGGCTGCTTCATGGTAGTTGCCTTGTTCGCTGAGATTCAGAATGTTGGTAGAGGGTGCATGGGCGGGCCTTTTAGAACCGAAAACAAGATAAGCTGTTAAAGGATCTGAGTCTGAGCTTTCTTCAAAATCTTGGCACCACAGCACTTTTTTTCGCGGAGCATAGTGGCTGGTAAGTTGGCCCGGTGCTAAAGGGTTGGAGGAAACCTGAATTTTAAATGTGATGTCTGGAAAAAGCTGCAGTAGCTGCGCTGTGGGAATGGCTCCAAGACGTAGCAATACGGGCTTGTTCTTCTCAAATCCGATGATGGTGCTTTCCAGTCCATACTGACAAGGGCCTCCGTCCAGTATATACCCTATTTTATCTCCCAATTGTTCATAAACGTGGGAGGCTTGCGTGGGGCTCACATATCCGAAAGGATTGGCACTGGGTGCAGCCAAAGGAAAATCTACTTGGTGCAATAGCTGGATGAGCAGGGGATGGGCTGGCACTCGGAGTGCTACGGTGGGTAGTCCGGCATTGACCACTTCGGGCACCACACCCCGCGAGGGCAATACCAGAGTAAGAGGTCCAGGCCAAAATTTTTCGGCCAGTACAAAGGCGGCCGGAGGCACACGAACGGCATAGCGGAACGCCTCCTCCACATTCACACAATGCACAATAAGCGGGTCAAAGGAAGGGCGGTGTTTAATTTTAAAAATTTGTAGTACGGCCTGCCGGTTGAGCGCATTAGCAGCCAGGCCATACACAGTTTCAGTGGGAACGGCTACTACCTCCCCGGCTTTCAGTCGTCGCGCAGCCTCTGTGACATCGGTACCTATGACAGCCATTACGGAAAAAACTGACGCAGGCTCAATAAACGTAAGAATCGGTTTGAGGTTTCCTTTGCTCCCTATAAATGGCCGCAAAATATCCGTCCTTAGCCAGCAGTTCTTCAGGGGTTCCCTCCTCCGCAATCCGGCCGTGCTGCAACACCAATACTCGGCATCCGGGCGGGAAAGCTGACACGCGGTGACCAGTGATGAGTAGGGTCCGCTCCGGTAACAAGCTTTGGAGGTATTTTCGGATATGGGCTTCCGTGCCGTAGTCCAGTGCCGAAAGGCAATCGTCAAGTACCAGGACGGGCGCTGGCTTCAGAAAAGCCCTAGCCAGGGCAATACGTTGCTTCTGGCCCCCCGAGAGCTTCACACCTTTTTCACCCGTAAGAGTATTGAAGCCTTCGGGCAAAGATTTGATTGAGTCTAACACGCAAGCCTGTTGAGCGGCTTCTTCCAGGACTTTGAGCGGCAGAACTTCATCCCGGCCCCAGTTGATATTTGCTGCTATAGTGTCAGAAAAAATTCCCGCGTCCTGCGGTACGTAAGAAAACATTTGGCGATACTGCGCAAGGTCCAAGGTGCGGATGTCTTCACCGTTCAGGAAAATTTGGCCTTCTTCCGGATCATAAAAACGTAAAAGCAAGGCCACAAGGGCCGATTTTCCGGAACCCGTGGGACCGGTGATACATAGGCAAGTGCCCCTGCGAAGGGTAAAACTAACTTGGTGGAGGGCTCTGATTCCTGTTTCAGGATAGCTGAAGCTTACCTTTTCAAATCTGATTTCTTCAAACTGACTGGGAACAGGTTTAGGACCAGAGATAACGTGTGGTCGGCTATCCAGATACTCGCAAATGCGCCGGAAGGAAACCAAAGCCTGCTGGGTGATGGAAGTGACCCATCCCAGCGAAGCCACCGGCCAGGTGAGCATATTGATGTAAACGATGAACTCCGCAATAACTCCGTGTGTGATACGCCCTTGGGCTATCTCCTTGGCCCCAAAAACCAGAGTTAAAACCGTACTCACACCTATCAGGAGCAGCACCGTAGGAAACAAAGCAGCGTCTACGCGGGCCAGGCGAAGACTGGCGTCCCTATATTGCAGGGAGACATTCTCAAGCCGCATAGCAAAAGCATACTCACGATGAAAAAATTTCACAATACGGATTCCCGCAAGGCTTTCCTGCACGTAAGAAGAAAGGAGAGCCAATCGGCTTTGCTGCACATCGCTACGCTGTAGCAGAGTATGGTTTACCCCGTACACCACCAGTGCAAGAATGGGCATTGGAAAAAGTACCACAGCTGTCAATCGGGGACTGACCGTCAGCATCATGGCCACCACCAACACGCACATCACAACCATATTGATGGTGTACATGATAGCCGGTCCCAGGTACATGCGAACGCGGGAGACATCTTCAGAAATTCGAGTCATTAGATCACCGGTAGAGTGCATTTTGAAAAAATATTGATCCAGAGTTTGGTAATGCGCATAGAGCTGATTTTTGATTTTATATTCAATTTTCCTGCTGATAATGATCAGTGTCTGCCGCATGAGAAACATAAAAAACCCTTTCACCAAGGCCAGAATCAGAATAGCAGCAGCAAACACCAGGATCGCCTCAAAAGCGGGCTCAGAAATTGCTGAAGCCAGGGTAGTGCGTTTAAGGAGGGAGTACAATTCAAGCTGGGTAATTACCAGATCCAAAGATCGGCTTATTAGGCGGGCTGGGTAAAGAGAGAATATATTGGCCAGTACCACGAAGCATACTCCCAGGATAAAAAGGCTGGCATGGGGCCTCAGATAAGCGTTAAGTCGGCTCATCATGCCAGGAAAGTGCTACAGAGTGCCCAAAACAAAGTTTTATTTTTGGGGCGGAAAGTTACTTAATCAATAGCCAACTTTGACCTGGAAAAACATGGCGATCAACGAACCTTTAGAATTGGAGGCCCCCTCCCAGGCCGTGTTGCAGAACATGGAAGAATCAGAACATGAGGAGGTGCTATTCTGTTTTGACAAGGCTTCGGGTCTAAGAGCCATCATTGCTATTCACAACACTTGTTTGGGAGCGGCGCTGGGGGGAGTGCGCATGTGGCCTTACGAATCAGAGGCGGCAGCTTTGGCCGATGTTCTGCGACTCTCCCGTGGAATGACTTATAAGGCGGCTGTTTCCGGACTCAATTTAGGGGGTGGTAAAGCTGTTATTATTGGCGATCCCCGCCGCCATAAGACGGAGCATTTGCTGCGGCGTTTCGGCCAGTTCGTACACGATCTGGGTGGCAAGTATATCACTGCGGAAGATGTAGGCATGACCTCCCGTGATATGGAATTCATCCGCATGTCCACCCCTTACGTGAGTGGTCTCCCCACCCACCTTGGAGGAAGCGGAAACCCCTCCCCTTTCACTGCTTTCGGCGTATACATGGGAATGAAGGCGGCTGCCAAAAAAGTGTTTGGATCAGACAGTCTTGAAAATAAAAAAATTGTGGTGCAAGGATGCGGGAGCGTAGGTCAGAATCTTGTGGGCCTACTAGCCAAAGAAAATGCCCGCATTTGGGTCACTGACATTTATGAAGACAAAATTAAAGAAGTAACATCTGAGTATCCTTCCGTGCAAGTTAGTGATCCGGAAGAAATTTATGACATGGATATGGATATTTATGCGCCCTGTGCCTTGGGGGGAACTCTGAACGATCTCACTATTCCCCGATTGAAATGTTCCATTGTTGCCGGAGCTGCAAATAATCAGCTCCTTAATGAAGAATTGCACAGCCGCGAGCTTATGGAAAAAGGAATTGTGTATGCTCCCGATTTTCTCATTAATGCGGGGGGCCTCATCAATGTGTACAATGAATACCAGGGCAATTACAACCGGGAAAGAGCCATGGAACAAACCCGTCATATCTATGACCTTACCCTGGAAATTTTGAACACGGCTTCGCAAAATGGGCAGACCCCCTTAGCCGCCGCTAAAGCCAGGGCAGAGGCCCGTTTAAAAACAGCTGCCCAACTGAAAATCCCTTTCACAAGGGCCTGATGCCCAATGCTAAATAGACATAAATTACGCATACGGGTCCTGCAAATCTTGTACGGATTGCACCTCTGTGGCACCGAAAAACCTGAAATATTCTGCGAAAAGCTGCATAGCTGCCTTACCCATCTGTATGACCTTTATTTGCTGCTGCTCGACCTGCTAGGCAGTGTACACCACCAGGCCGTACTGGAACGGGAAAAAGCGCGGGAAAAATTTTTCCCCGACAAGTTTGACCTAATGCCTGAGACGGCCTTTACCCGCAATTGTATACTCCAAAAAATTAGCAATGACCCCACCCTTAAAAAGTTGATTCAAAGCCGGGGCCTAAGCTGGCATCCCCACACAGAACTACCAGGCCATCTGTTCGCTGTCATTCGGGAAAACCTCGCTTACCGTGAATACCTTCATGCTGACCGCAATTCAGGCAAACAGGATAAACGTATTTTATTGCAGTTGCTGGATGAGGTATTCATTCCCGATCCTCTCCTAACTTCCATTATAGAAGAAAGGTTTCTCTTCGGCACAGAAGACCGAGAAATTGCTTTTGGAATGCTCGCCCGCACCATCGAAAACACGCCTGTTAATGAAGGTCTGCGCTTGATTCCTGAGTTGCAGGAACAGGACGAAGACTATCGTTTTGCCATGAGGCTTGGAGTTACAGCAATTGAAAAAAAAGATATTCTGGAACAATATATCGTGCGCTCCTTGAAGAACTGGGAGCCTGATCGCGTTGCTCCCTTAGATATGCTGCTATTACGCTTAGGCGGTGCCGAGCTTCACGGCCTGGAGGAAGTGCCCGTGAAGGTCACTCTCAATGAATATATTGAGCTCAGTAAAGAGTATTCTACCCCCAAAAGCGCCAATTTTCTCAACGGTGTGCTGGACACCATGGCACGAATTATGCAAAAAGAAGGGATGATCAATAAATCGGGGAAAGGCCTTTTGGATACTGCTGATAGCATAAAAAGTATTTCTAAAAAAACAATATCCTCTTGATGAAGCTGATGGATTTTATGCGGCTTTTTACAATCAGTTCTTCCCGTCTATTGAGTGTGTGGCTTGCAGTCCTGTTGGCCGGTTGTCAATCCCGGGAAAAACCCTTGGACCCTCAGTTGTTGGAAGTCCCAGGTGCATTCCGCTTTGACACCACAGTATATGACTTTGGAGAAATTATACAAGGCCAGAAAGTGCGCCACGTGTTCAGGTTCAAAAATGTAGGTAAAGGGGATCTGGTCATCAGTGATGCCAAAACGAGCTGCGGATGTACCGTTTCCGAATACCCCAAGGAACCTGTGCCACCCGGCGAGGAAGGAGAAATCGTCGTGGAATTCAACAGCGAAGGCAAGCAGGGCCAGGTTTCCAAAACGGTTACCCTTTATGCCAACACCGTGCCTAACGAAACAGAACTGAAAATTAAGGGTTATATTCGTTTGCCGCAATAAACTTAATAAATTTAGGTTTATGATACATTTTATTCTGATGATGGGACCTCAAGATGGGCAGGGAAATCCCAACCCCATTATGTCGTTCCTGCCCCTCATCCTGATTGTGGTCATCTTTTATTTTTTTATGATTCGCCCGCAAATGAAGCGTGCCAAAGAACAACGCAAGTTCCGGGAAAATTTAAAAAAAGGCGACGAAGTGATGACCATAGGAGGCATTTACGGCAAAGTAGCTGAGGTGGAAGAAAAAACGATTATCCTGGAAACAGTGGACAAGTCGCGAATGAGAGTGGATAAATCGGCCCTGACGGCACCGGGCCAATTGGATACACAGCGCTGAGATCCCCGTGCTGCGGGTTGCCCTTACCGGCGGCATGGGCAGCGGAAAATCCTTTGTGGCCACCTTATTTGAAAAACAGGGAGTACCAGTCTTCTACGCCGATGAAGAGGTACGCAGGCTTTACGGGCACCCAAAAACCGTGCAATTCGTGGACTCCTTAACGGAAGGGCAGGCCATAAAACCAGAAAAAGAGGGAGGCAAAGAAGTAGATAGATCCACACTGGCTCAGCTGGTGTTTAACGATCCCACTCTCAAAGCTCGTCTTGAGGCTTTTATTCATCCGCTGGTAAGGGAGGCATTTGAATCTTTCTGCCGTGTTCATGCCACCGCTCCCTATGTGCTTTCTGAAGCCGCTCTCTATTTTGAAACCGGATCCTGGAAGGAATTTGACGCAGTGATATTGGTTACAGCTCCCTTAGAACTTCGGTTGCAGCGCCTGGAGCAGAAACGGGGAATCCCTCGGGAACAAGCTTTGCAACGCATTAAAAACCAGTGGCCTGATGAAAAAAAAATACCCCTAGCCACCTGGGTTATTCACAATGATGGTGTGCATGATGTGCAGGCTCAAGTGCTCCAAATCCATCAGGCTTTGATTCGCAAAGCCGCTGGAAAAGGGGGGGTATGAAATTTTATCTGACGGATGGTCGGAGCCGTTGGCAAAGCTTCAGGGAGGCTTTTCAGGCAGTACCGGGCCAGATACTTCAATTGATAAAGCCCCTCCCTCACCTAGAGGATGTCAGAGGGCTGAAATTGTGCTCCCAGGACCTGCGAAAATTGCTCCCTCTGGATCATCCTGAAAAATGCCTTACGCTGGGTGAAGGCCTTACTCCCGTCTTTCCTATCCGCTGGGAAGGACTTACCCTCCTTGTGAAAGCTGAATTTTTGAGCCCTACGGGCTCCTTTAAGGACCGAGGTGCCGCCGTCATGATAAGCCGAGCATTGGAAGAAGGGGCTACTGCAGTTGTGGAAGACTCCAGTGGCAACGCCGGCTGTGCTGTAGCCGCATATGCGGCCGCAGCTGGTATCTCCTGTGAAATTTATGTGCCTGCCACAGCCCCCCCTGCCAAACTGGGCATGATAGAAGCGCTCGGAGCTCGCGTAGTGCGGGTACCGGGCCCGCGGGAAAAGGCCAGTCGTGCCGCCCTCATGGCTGCAGGCAAAGCCTGGTTTGCCTCCCATGTGTGGTGCCCCTGGTTTCTGGAAGGCACACGGCTGTTCGCCTACGAAGTATGGATGCAGTGCAGCACGCAGATGCCTGATGAAATCATCTTCCCCACTGGCAACGGTTCGCTGCTCCTGGGAGCGTGGAAAGGCTTCTCTGAACTGCATCAAATGGGCCTTTTACCCAACATGCCCGCCCTTTCAGCGGCCTTTTCCGAAGCCTGTGCGCCGCTGCTGCGAAGGCGGGGGCCTTTCAGACCCACAATTGCGGATGGCATAGCCGTCCGAAGGCCCGCTTTGCGCACCCTTATCCTCAAAGCCGTTCAGGAAACAGGAGGACAACTCTATCCTGTTTCGGAAGAAGAAATCATTCGCAGCTGGGCAAAAGCGGTCCACCAAGGATTGTACATTGAATACACATCAGCCGTGAGCCTGGCCGCCATTACCAGATATCCCGGTAAAGGAATCCGTCTGGTTCCATTGACAGGTACGGGCCTGAAAAATAAATTTTAAAATTCTATTAATAGCGGTTTGTAAAGTGAAAATTTATTTCTAAAAATAAAGAATTAAATTTAAAACAATATACAAAAGCCCTAAAACTATTTTTACAAATATCCCACTCTTTTAACGCCCTAACGCTGACAATTACAGCCAATAAAAAAGTTTTGTTCGTCTGAAACGGTTTTCTAAAATGCCTAAAGAAGGGGCGAGATCATCATATTTTATTTTATTCACATATCATAAATGAAAAAATTTACTATTTGCAATGAATTCATTCTATGAATACCAAACCTTTTGGTAAGCAGTCAGAATAGCTTCTTCGGTTATTTCCACGTCCCAGACCCCCTTGCCTGGAGCTTTCAGCAGCGTAAAACGATGTGCATGCCGGTAGTTTTTTTTGTCCATCCGAAGAAATGGCAGTAAAGCTACTGCGGGAGGCATAGTAGGCCAATAAGGTGCATATAAAGAGCGGATCATGGCTTGATACATAGCCGTTGTTTCCGGGTGGAGACCGGCGTACATTGTGCTGAGTTCCAGTTCCACAAGCATGCCAGCAGCTACGCTCAGACCATGAGGCAAGGGTCGCCCATGGGAGGCAAACCAACTTTCCAGGGCGTGCCCCACGGAATGTCCGAAGTTTAAAAGTTTCCTTTTGTCTTTTTCATAGGGATCCTGCTGGACAATTTGCCATTTTATTTCCTGCGAAGAAGAGATGAGTTCCGGTTGCATCCCCCCCTCAAATGGATCAGGCACGGCTAGCAACTGCTCTAGGTGCCGAGCATCAGCCACCATTCCATGCTTGAGCATTTCCGCCCATCCTTCCAGGATTTGTACAGGCGTGAGTGTAGCCAAAAATCGAGTGTCGCAAAGAATAGCTTCCGGGGAGCGAAAAGTGCCCACGAGGTTTTTCAAATCACCCAGATTAACGGCTGTTTTTCCGCCAATACAAGCATCTACCAGAGCCACGAGGGTGGTAGGAATGTAAACACAACGAATACCCCGCATATACAAGGATGCTGCCAATCCTCCTACATCGCAGAGAGCCCCTCCTCCTAAGACATACAGAAGAGATTGACGATCCAGTCCCATCTGGGCTAACTCTTCCAGGAGCTTACCTAAGGCCATCCAGGTTTTTCCCCTTTCACCCGCAGGATGTTTTATGAAAGTGATTTCTTTTGGAAGCTTCCCCAGAAGAGGGACGCAAAGCCTATGGGTGTTTTCATCGTTTAAAAGGGCTATCCTACTGGCAGAATGGGCCAGCTGCTTGAGGACGTCGCCCGTTACTGTGCCCCAAATCCTTTGGGAGATATTGGAGCACATGGGAAATCAGTCCGTCGGGCGTTCCGCATTTTTTACACTCTCCCACAGAACATCCATTTGGGAAAGAGTGAGAGTGGACAATTCCAGCCCTTTCTCTGAAGCCATCCGCTCCATAGCCTGAAAGCGTTCAATAAATTTACGATTGGCTTTTTCCAGAGCGTCTTCTGCATTGATATTGAGGAATCGGGCGTAATTCACGAGCGCGAAGAGCAGGTCGCCAAATTCCTCTTCCACTTTAGCCGGATCGTGGTCTTCGGCATTTTTTAACTCTTCCATTTCTTCTTCTACCTTTTTCCACACTTGATTCTTACTTTTCCAATCAAAGCCCACACCCGCCGCTTTATCTTGTATGCGCTGAGCTTTTACAAGAGCCGGTAAGGCTTCCGGTACACCTCCTAGCACTCCTTTTCCCTCCTTTTGTCTGAGCTTTATTTTTTCCCAGTTTTGCTTGACGGTTTCGGCATCGGGGGCGTGCACATCCCCGTAAATATGGGGATGCCGGTCTATGAGTTTCTGCCCCAAGTGATTCAACACATCTGTGATATTGAATGTTCCCCGTTCAGAGCCGATTTTGGCATAGAACACAATGTGTAACAAGAGGTCGCCCAATTCTTTGCGCAGGTCGCTATCATCTTGACGAAGAATAGCGTCGCCTAATTCATACACCTCTTCTATAGTGAGGTGGCGCAGACTTTCAAAGGTTTGCTGACGATCCCAGGGACATTGGGCACGTAGGGTATCCATAACTCGTAAGAGGCGACAAAAGGCCCTTCCCGCCTCCGGGTAGTCGCTGTCTGGAATTTGCTGGAATTTCAATAAAGACAAATCCTAAGCAGTGCCCGGGAAGGGAATCGAACCCCCACGGTGTTGCCACCAACGGATTTTGAGTCCGTCGCGTCTACCAGTTCCGCCACCCGGGCCTCATCGCAAAAGTAATGGGTACCTTTTTAATTTTTAGATTTGGCCCGAAGATCATTTCCAAAAGCATCCACCTCCACCACGGGATACCCTAGTTTCTGGAGTTTAGGCAGTACGGTGGGACCATCGCCTACAACCACGATGGTAAAAGGTTTATCTGCAAAATGCATGCGGGCTTTTTCATTCAGTTGCAGCAAAGTCACCCGTTCTAAAAGTTCTTTTTGCCTTTGAGGGATATCTTTTACAAATCCAAATTCAGAGATCATTTTTAGGTAAGAAGCCTTCTGGGCTGGAGATTCATATTTAAGAGCGTCACTGAGAAGAAGCGCTTTCTTGGTGAATTCATGTTCTTCAGGAGTCATACCTTTTTCGGCGTATTCTTTGATTTCCCTCAATATTTCCAACAGCGCTGTGTCGGTAGCCTCTTTTTTAACAGCTGCCGCACAGGTCCATACATCATTATAGCGGGTTGTAGAAAAAGAAGATCTGATTCCATACGTATAGCCTCTTTTTTCCCGTAAATTTTGATTGAGTCGGCTATTGAATCCGCCTCCCAGCGGAAAATTGATGATTCTGCACAAAAAGCTTTCAGCCAGCGGATGGTACATGACACCTTTCATTGCCACCAGAATATGCGACTGAGGGGCATTTTCCTTATGGGCAAAAAAGATGGTAGTTTTTTCTTGGGGATTGAATAAAATTGGAGGAGACTTTGGAGGGGCGAATAACCTTCTTATTTGAACAATTTTTTCTTTTATGTCTGGAGGAAGTTCTTCTTTAGTTTGTTCGCTTCCAGGAGGGGGGGCCTTTCCTGAAGGAAAGGCATCAAAATCGGGCTCCGGAATTTTGGGCTTTTCCAGAAGGGGGTAAGGGGATTCCCAGTTCCACAAAAAACCTAGTTTTTCAGGCACCTCTTCAGCATTGATAGCGCCTACTACAGCCACAGTTACCAAATCGGGTTGCATGAGCAGCATTCTATGGCGCGCCTTTATATCTTCCACAGTGAGGCTGGAGAGAGTTTCTTCGGTGCCCAAGTCCGGCAGAGAGGCAGCCAAAGTGGGCACATAGCTTTTTTTGCACATTACATAATGGGCTATGCTACGGGCATTGACGCTCTGGTTGCGCAGGCTTTGTAGTTGTCTGTCGCGGGCTCGCTTGAATTCGTCTTCCTTAAATTGGGGATAAAAAAGCACCTCTTTTAAAAGGTTTATTCCTTTGTCCAGATTGCGGTTTGGACAGGAAAGGGCTACGTTTACCTCATCTCTTTCTCCGGACACTTCCAAAGAACAGCCCAATAACTCCAACCGATCGGATAAAGCCTCGGCCGTAAAATTTTGGGTGGATTCGCGCATAAGGGAAGCCATCAAAGCAGTAACTCCGGCTTTGGAAGCTATGTCCTTAGCATACCCTCCCAAAATACTGACCAGAATGTCTGTAACTGGTAATTCATTGTAGGGAGTTACCACAAAGGAGACTTCTTTAGGAGAAGTTTTAACGGTGAAATCAGGACTATTAACGACGGGAGAAGGTCCCGGCGTGGGTTTTCTACTTCTGTCAATCGAAGATTTTGGTTTGCTATAGGTGAGATTGTTATACTCTTTTAAATCAGGCTTGAAGTCCGGCGGAGGCGTTGGCCGGCTCACATTGTCAGGGGCAGGCAATTGAGCGCTTTGTCCTTTGGGCACGCAGCTTACCGTAAGACAAGGCTTATCTAAAATATATTTTTTCATCGCTCCATTGACCTGGAGTACGGTGAGTTCCTGTAAAGCTTTCAGGTACCGAGGCAGATAATCCGGTGTGGGAAAGAATGTGGCATAGTAGGCCAACCTGCTGCCCTTTCCCTGAACGGTTCGCAAACTATTAAGTACCTGGGCTTCAGTGATGCTTTTAAATCTTTTGAGTACCTCTTCTGAAATTCCTTTTGCAGCTAATTCTTTCAGACATTCCAGGACGGTATTTCTGATTTTCTCCAAGCTTTGTCCGGGCAGAGCATACACCGTAGCCTCCAGATGGCCCGTCAATTCAAAAGTGGGGTGGTTGGCTAATACTGATTGAGCCATCTGGGTCTTCACCAGTTTTTGATACAGGGGTGAACTTTTTCCATGACCAAGAGCAAAAGCTACGGCATCTAGTGCCAGAGCATCGGGATGGGTCTGGTCTACGGTGGGCCACACCAGTTTGATGAGAGGCATCTTGACATTGTCCTCATAAGAAATGAATCTATCTTTTTCCAACCTCACAGGTTGAGGAGCAGGGGCTGAAACCAGCGGACCAGAGGGGATGTCGCTAAAGTATTTATCCACGAGGGCTGCTACCTGATCGGCCTGGACGTCACCGGCCACGGTCAGGATGGCGTTGTTGGGTCCATACCAGCGCAGAAAGAATCGCTTCAAATCATCCAGTGTGGCAGCATTCAAGTCCTCAATATACCCAATGGTGCTCCAGGAATAAGGATGATTGAACGGATACAATCCTTCGCGCAGCTTTTCGCCCACCAGGCCATACGGGGCATTGTCATAATTCTGGCCGCGCTCATTTTTCACCGTGGCCCTTTGCACTTCAAACTTTTCGGGCGTCACAGCATCCAGGAACCATCCCATTCGGTCGCTTTCCAGCCATAAGGCCACTTCCAACTGGTTGGAAGGTATTGTCTCGAAGTAGTTGGTACGGTCAGTGTTGGTTGTGCCGTTCAGAGTGCCTCCGGCCTCCGTAATAATTCTGAAATGTTCCTCATCGCCCACATGTTCGGAGCCTTGAAACATCATGTGCTCAAAAAAATGGGCAAAGCCACTTCGCCCATAAATCTCACGCCCTGAGCCCACATGGTACGTGACATCTACGTACACAACAGGGTCACTGTGGTCTTCATGGACCAATAAGGTAAGTCCATTGGAAAATTTGTATTTTTTATAAGGGATATTTATGGTGCCTGGGGCGGGCCCCACCGTTTCCACAAGCGCATAACGATCACCTTTCTGACTCCTTGTATAGGCAGGCCAAAGGAAAAGCAGAAAACTCATCCCCAGGGTAAAACAAAAATTTTGTGTAAGCATTTTCATAGTTACCCCTTATTAATTTTGCAAGAAAATTGGCAAAATTAACTTTTTAAAAATCATTAAAATAAAATGTATCCGCCCGAACTTGTAATACCTTTTAAGAACCAGCTTACTGATCATCAATTTATTTCACTGGAAACAGCCGAAGAAGTAGACGAATTTTTTCGAACACAGCGAGGGACGGTACTTTTGGTTATAAACAGTGTTTGTGGATGTGCGGCAGGCTCTGCTCGGCCAGGTGTTATTATGTCCCTCAACCACCCTAAGAGGCCTGATCATCTCATCACCGTATTTGCGGGTGTAGATAAAGAGGCCACCGCGGCAGCACGTCGTTACCTATTGCCTTATCCACCGTCATCACCCAGTATTGCCCTCCTGAAAGACGGTGAGTTGCTGCACATGATTGAACGCCATATGATTGAGGGGCGTTCCCCAGAGATGATTGCCCAACATTTAAAGGCCCTGTACGACCAGTATTGTTAAGTGGAGGCTCCTTCTCATTCAGATCATGTCCTTTCGTTGCGTGAAGCTCAGCAACAGGTAGATCACTGGATCCGAACATACGGCGTACGATACTTCAGTGAATTGACCAACTTAGCTCTTCTAATGGAGGAGGTTGGGGAATTGGCCCGCCTCATGGCCCGTAGATTCGGTGAACAGTCAACTAAACCAGGCGAAGGCCACGTTTCTCTATCTGATGAACTGGCTGATATCCTCTGGGTGCTCCTATGCCTGGCTAATCAAATGGGCGTGGATATGGAAAAGGCCTTCTTGGAAAACATACAGAAAAAAACCACCCGCGATCGTCTCCGCCATCTGGTCAACGAAAAACTGAAGCCGCAGTAAGGAATTTCACACCTTTTAGCGTCCTTTTCTATGTAAGAGAAACCCCTTACGCTCGGATCCTTCAAAATCCCTGAAAGGCTGAGGTTCAGGTAATTTTGAGCGGCAAGATGGATGAGCGACGTTGGTGGCTAATGCCGGTAGAGTATGTGAAAGGGGTGGGGCCGCGCCGCGCCCAGCTATTGCGAGAGGAAGTTTCCGTGTTCACAGCCGGCGACCTTTTGATGTATTTCCCTTACAGGCACCTTGACCGGACCCGTATTGACCTGGCCGCCACTCTGCAGGAAGGTCAGCCTTTTGCCCAACTGCGGGGCCGCATTTCTGACATCCGTCTAGTAGAAAGGGGACCTCACCGCCGGCTCTCAGCCACTCTCACAGATCACACTGGTTCAGTGGAACTCACCTGGTTCCAGGGAATTAGGTACATTAGAAAAAGTTTAATTGCCGGCGCCGAATATTTGGTATTTGGTCGTTTGATGAAGTTGGGCCGCCATTTCAGTATTGCCCATCCAGAAATGGAACGCATTTCAGGGGGTACCGAAAGCCGGCGTGTGGGACTTGTTCCCCTTTACACCACAACTGAAAAGATGAAAAAGGCAGGGCTGGACAGTCGGGCAATTGAAGACATAATGCGGCAATTAATGGAGAATATCCCCTTTACATTTAGTGAAACTCTTAGTGAGGATATATTGTCCGAATACAAACTGTGCAGCCGGCATCATGCACTTTGTCAGATACATTTTCCATCCTCGGAGGCTGAATTGAAAAAGGCGCTCTTCCGCCTCAAATTTGAAGAGCTATTTTTCCTCAGGCTTCAGTTGTTGCAACTCAACCTGGGGCGAAAACGAGAAAATCCGGGCCTGGAAGTGCCCCGGACTAACCGCCTGGTGAAGGAATTTTACCAACACCATTTACCTTTTCCTCTTACCGGGGCTCAAATTCGTGTCCTGCGCGAGATTCGCGAGGACATGGCCAGCGGCCGTCAGATGAGTCGCCTGTTGCAAGGAGATGTAGGAAGCGGAAAGACTATTGTGGCCCTCCTGAGCATGCTCAGTGTGGTGGACGCAGGCTTCCAAGCTGCTATGATGGCACCAACCGAAATACTTGCCCAACAGCATTACTACGCCATTAGCGACTATCTGAAACCTTTGCGGGTCCCGGTGGCATTGTTGACGGGTTCCACCCCCCGGAATCAGCGCCAGGACATCCTTACCTCTTTGAGGGATGGTCGACTGCCTATAGTGGTAGGCACCCACGCCCTTCTAGAAGAAGACGTAAAATTCCGCAACCTCGCTCTCGCCGTGATTGATGAGCAGCACCGATTTGGAGTGGCACAAAGGGGCAAGATGTGGCAGAAAAATGTTGTACCACCCCATGTACTGATCATGACGGCCACACCCATTCCCCGTACGCTGGCCCTTACTATCTATGGCGACCTGGATGTGAGCGTTCTGGACGAATTACCGCCCGGTCGGAAACCAGTCATCACCCGTTTGTTGTTGCCTTCACAACATTCCCAGCTCCTTCACCTTGTACAAGGAGAATTGGCTAAAGGCCGTCAGGTCTATTGGGTATTTCCGTTGATTGAAGAGTCTGAAAAGCTGGATTATACCCCTCTATTAAAGGGCTATGAACAGGTGAAGAAAAGCTTCCCGCAATGGTCAGTGGAGATGTTGCATGGGCGCATGAATCAGGCTGAAAAAGAACAAGCCATGCAACGCTTTGCTAGAGGTGAAGCCCAAATTCTAGTCGCCACCACAGTCATTGAAGTGGGTGTCAATGTTCCCAACGCCTCCGTGATGGTCATTGAGCATGCGGAGCGTTTCGGGCTGGCGCAGCTTCACCAGCTAAGGGGCCGCGTGGGCAGAGGAGCTGAACAATCATACTGCATTCTTTTGGCAAGCCCCAATATTAGTGCAGAGGGTCGGGCCCGCTTACAAGTAATGGTGTCCACCCAAGATGGTTTCCGCATCGCAGAAGAAGACCTTCGTCTGCGAGGGGCTGGAGATTTAGAAGGTACCCGCCAGAGTGGAAATATGCGCTTTCGTTTAGCAGACCTAAGCAAAGATGTGCACGTCCTTCAGCAAGCAGACAGGGCAGCCCGTCAGGTCTTGGAGGGTGATCCTTTTCTGGTAAGTCCCTTGCATGAACCTATCAAAAGTACCTTAAACTCTCTTAAAAAGTCAGAAAGCTTCTGGCGTCAAATTGCTTAATTTTATTTTCCAGATTAATTTCTAAAAGACAACAATCGTTAAGTTATTTCTTTCTTGTGTCTAATTCCTGACCCGTTGACAAATCATAGATCCGAAATTCCACCCTCCGGTTTAAGGCCCTTCCTTGCGGATTATCCTTTCCCTCGGGGGTAAAATTTGGGGCTGCTGGCTTGGAGAAACTGTAGTAGCTATACCGCATTCTGTCCTTGGATATGCCATGCTCGTACAACCAGTTGTATACGGTGAGAGCCCGATTTAATGATAATTGAACATTATATTCGTAAGTACCAATGATATCACAGTGGGCAAAGATTTCTACTTTCGCAGTGGGTTCTTCTTGTAAAATCCTCAAAACATTTTGAATTTCTTTGAGGGCGTCAGGGCGAAGATTATATTTATCAAAATCAAAATAGATATTTTTTATAGCAAGTTTTTTCTGCGAAAAAGGCTTCTCAAGGCAAAACTCTTTTTCATACTCAGTCTGATCCTCAGCAGCTATTATTTCAAATCGCTCCTCTCTATCGTTGTAGCCATCGGCCTTTACGACAGCAAAATAAGGAGTGTTGGTTTTCAACTCCTTTGAAGCAAATCCCTCAGCAGCGGTGGATTTCAGTGACTGAAGTACTTGCCCTTTAGCATCTAAAATTTGTATTGTACCATTGAGTTTTTCACGAGTAGTACAATCTACAATACGCCCAATAACGCGTAAGCTTCGAGCCTCGGTACGCTTTGATACATAAAAATTTTTCTCAAAAACAGTTTGATCACCGCTTAAATTCACTATGAATGATTCTGATACGGGTTGATAACCCTCTGCCACTACGCGAGCATTATAGGCAGCACCATTGGTTGTACTGGTGCTGTATCCTCTCACCTCATCGGAATTTAGGGTCAATCGTTCGTCTGCATTGGTACGCACAAGTTCTACTTTAGCAGGTACTTTCTGTTTTGTATTTATATCTATAACACTTCCGCGCAGGGTTAGTACCACAGCTTTTTCCAGATAAAAGTCCTTTCTCATCTGAAGGCTATCTAAATTGGTGAGTACGGTCTTAAATACTTCTTCATAAGATTGATATCCTGCTGCTGTCACGGAAGCCTTGTAAAGTTTTGATACCTTCACATCTGAGGTAAAATAATTACCAGGCTCAGCTTTTGGAGACAACGTTACAGGCCTATTATCACTCATGTCGGTAATTCTAACAACTGCATTTGGAATCACTTTTTTTGTTTTGGTATCATAAACCGTCCCAAATAATACCATGTCTAGTTTTTCAAGGAATGTCATTCTATACAAATCCTTTTCTCCAAAACCTCCTTTTCTATTGCTATCAAAAAGAGCATTTTTTCCGTCTGCAGTAACTACAATAAATACGTCGTTTCCTGGAGAGTTGATGGGGTATCCTAAATTTTGAGGCTTTGAAAAGGTACCGTCGGGGTTAAGGGTAGATTTGAAAAAATCGTATCCACCCATTGAATTATGACCTTCTGAGGTAAAGTAGAGGGTGACACCATCTGGTGCCATAAACACACCATCTTCATTGAATTCTGTATTAAGTTCATTGACCAAGCGGGGGTTAACCCATTTGCCTTGTGCGTTATCGTATTCGGCAATGAAGATATCCAGCCCGCGAGCCCCTTTCTCAGGATCGTTTGACACGAATAACAGTTTGCCATTAGGCAAATAAGTGGCGTGCGTTTCTCTATATTTGGAGTTAATTCCTTCCATCGGCCTGGCATCCGACCACTCTTTACCGTCAAAGGTGGCTTCAAACAAATCAGAGTCAGTGGCACTTTTGGGTCTTACAATAATCATCTTTTTTTCATCGGGCGTAATAGCTACTGTGGCATCATGGTTAGGGGTATTAATTTTTCCGGGCACCTGCCTAGCTGACACATAATTTCCTGAAGAATCCTTAAAAACATAATAAATATCCTCAAAGTAATAGACGTCTCCCGGAGGAATGCCACCGCCGGTGGTATTGGGACGACGGGAGGTGAAATAAATTTTATCAAAATTACCCACCATTACCCCCGAAAAGTCTGGGTATCGTGAATTCACATTGCGCCCCAGATTCATGATAGCCACAGGAATAGTGTCCTTACAGATTTCCATCCCGTTCTGACATTGCCTTATGGCGTGACGTAGCGAAAAAATTTCTTGTTCAATTTCCCTGATGCGGGCCTTGTCCTTGGTGGATGCTTTTTCAGCTTCCAGTGTAGAAATGTATTCAGAATAGGCGGCGATGGCCCTGTCCCACTGCATGTCCAGGTGCAGCAGCTCTGCAGTGAGCTTACTGGCTTCTTTTTTATACTTGTTATCCAGCTGGCCTGCTCTGTCAAAGTAATCGGCGGCCTCCCCTTTAAATCCCATGGCATTGTAGATAACTCCCAACTTGTAATTCAGGTCGGCATTGTTAGGATTGAAACGATACGCCTCCAGATAATAATTCAATGCCCTCTGAAATCCGCTGGGCCCCAGGGAAAGCTCTTGATCACCTTTAGTTAGGGCCTCATAGGCTTTACGAAACCCTTCAGGGTCGTTGGGAAAGTTCTGTTTTTTGAACTCCACGTTTTGACCCTGTAACACTTTGCACGTCACTACTCCAATTAGGAAGGGAAGACATACAAGGCGTATCATAACTTTTATAATCAGATTTATATGGCAAAATAAATAAAAAATGTCTTTTTCCTCAAAGTGTACTAACAGGTTTTTACAAACTTTTTACTTTTTTGGGGTGAACCAGGAAACTATGGTTATCCCAGTAATCGCTAATTACACCTGAGAGGAATTTGATCATCGTCTCCGCTGACCTGATTTTTTAGATTTTTCGAGAGTCGTTTACAAAAATGTCTCCTTTTTTAACATTATGGATTCCAGTCGCAGCTTTGCACCGTCTTTTTTAAATCAAGATTATCTCACTTACTACATCCAAAAGAATAATTGGCCCTATGTTATCATTTAGCCTCTTTCTCAATAACTTTTAAAAGAATGTTAAGTGCCTTTTGAAGCACCTTTTCAGGAATATTAAGCGGTGGTGCAATTCTTAGAGCATCCTCACTAAACAGGAACCAGTCGGTCATAACACCAGCTTCTAGGCATTGTCGGGCTAGGCGAGGTGCGGCACCTTTTTGTCTCAAAACGAGGGCCAGAAGCAAACCTCTTCCCCGAACTTCTGCAACCTGAGGATGCACTAAAGTCTCGCGTATTATTTTTTCTTTTTCTATGGCTTGAGCACAAAGGTTTTCTTTTTCCAAAACTTCCAACATTCCTAAAGCAGCTGCGCAACTAAGTGGATTTCCCCCAAAGGTGGTTATGTGGCCCAAAGGGGGATGGTTGGCCAAGATTTTGAATAAGTGTCTTGAAGCCAGCACCGCTCCAAGGGGAAGGCCTCCACCCAAGGCTTTAGCCGAAAGAATGATATCGGGACGTAGCCCATACCAGGAGTGGCTCCAGAACTTGCCGGTACGCCCCAGGCCCGTCTGAATCTCATCTACCACCAGCAAAGCACCCGTGGCATCGCAGCGGTCCCGAAGTGCTTTCAGGAATTCTGGTCGGGCTGGCGATGCACCTGTCTCAGCCTGAATCACCTCTACAAATACGGCAGCCGTACTTTGGTCAATAGTTTTAAGGGCTTCTATCTCATTGAAGGGTAGGTAAGCTATACCCGGTAACAGGGGACTAAAGGGAAAGCGCCACTTTTCCTCAGCCATAAGGGAGAGTGCTCCCTGTGTGCTGCCATGATAACCACCCCGGAAAGCCACAAAATGGGGTCGCCCAGTAGCTTTCTTTGCCAACTTCATGGCCAGTTCAGTGGCTTCTGCTCCTGAATTCACAAAATATACACAATCTATAGGAGCCTCCGTATACCGCAGCAGCCGTTCCGCCAGTTTTACTTGGGGTCTTTGCACAAATTCGCCATACACCATCACATGCAAGTGACGTTTCATTTGTTTGCGCAAGGCCCTTAAGATTCGCGGATGGCTGTGGCCTGCCACACCCACCGAGATACCGGCGATTAAGTCAATGTATCTTTTGTTTTTTAAATCAAAAATGTAGGCACCTCTGGCTCTGGATACAGTAAGGCCTAAAGGCTCTGGACTTGTGGGGGCCAAATGCTCCAAAAATAGTTTTTCCAATCGGTGCATGGTTAATAATAGGAAATGAATCTTTCTTTTCGCTTGGTTTATTCCCGAAGACTGCGGGGAGCTTTCACCCAAATTTTATCTTCCACGACGTAGGAGGAAGGGTAAAAAGTACGAGCCTTTTCGCAGAGGGCCGCTGCCTCCAAAAACGTTTGAAAATCACCAACCCGTACCTTAAAATTGGGTGCTTCATAAGTAACATAAACAGGCAATCCAGAAAACTTTTCGCTCACTTCGGCGCGCACCTTCATCGCCCGGCTCTTGGACCCCGAACCCGATTCCGAAAACACCTGAACCCGGTAGCCTTTCTGGCTGATTTCTCCATTCTCAATTTTCTTTACAGCCTTCAGGGTGGCACTGTCTTCGAGGAAAACCACCCGGCCCGCCCCGTCTGACTGGTAAGGCGTCTGGGCCTGGACTGCAATTAATAGACCGAAAAGAAACCATCCCCCGAAGCCGAGGGCTTTCATGTGGCTTTTTCTATTTTTTGGTGGGCAACAAAAGTACTGCTATTTGGCGCGCATTTGCCGGTTTGACCGGCGCAAATTTCTCTTAATTCTTTTCCTAACGGCGGGGTCTTGAATGGCCAGGTGCCTTTTACGACCATATTTAGCAGCCCGCTTGACTGCCATTTCGTGTTCCTTTTTTACTCTTTTAATTTCCTTTTTCACTTGAGCCGGCGATTTTTCGCCTTTACCCTCTAGAGAATTCGATACCTGGGCTTTAATTGGCCAAAAAAGCAAAATACCGACTATTACATAAAACAATCTTTTCATAGAAGTTTTAAATTAAAAAAATTTCGCAAAAATTACACCGCTTTTCCTACTAGACTAAATTTGCCAAAATATACGATTCTAGGCAACAAATTTCTGATGAGAACTTACGCAGGATTCATGTTGGCGGGCATTTTTCTCGGAGTTGCAATGGGTTGTAAAAGCCATCCCCGGCCGATAATACCTTCCGTTCCTGTAAACCTGGTTATAAATCTAGGTAACCCTTTGTATTCTGCCCTAAACGTGCCCGGAGGCTACATGCTTTTTCCTGACGAGGGTTCCCGTGGTATCATTGTAGTTCGCGTCACCACTGACGATGTGGCTGCTTTTGACCTGCATTGTCCCCACGATGTCCACAATCCCTGTGGAAAGGCCGCGCCTGAGTCTTCAGGACTTCGCTTGGTGTGTGCCTGCTGCGGTTCAGAATGGAATGTTCTGAATGGCCAGGTTTTAAAAGGTCCTTCGCTGTGGCCTCTGCATAACTACAAAACGTCCTTTGACGGAATGATTATTAGAGTTTTCAACTGAGGGCATCTCTGTGAAGGTTGCTTTCGTCCACGATTGGTATCTTCAGAAAGGAGGTTCTGAGGAAGTAGCCGGAGAAATTTACAGGGTGCTGCGACCCTTGAAACCACACATTTATGCCATGCTTGGATCCCGTAGCATGGCTGCCCAGGTACTGAATTCTCCCAGTCCACAACTGCATACTTCCTGGATGGCCCGCCTGCCTTTTGCAGCCCACTTTTACAAGATATGGCTTCCTGTTTTTCCCTTAGCCATGGCTCAGCTTCCCCTCCATCGTTACGATGTTGTGGTCAGCAGTAGCCATGCTGCTGCAAAAAATATCAGAAAAAAGAAAGGTGCTTTACATATTTGTTATTGTCATACACCTTCACGTTATCTATGGGCATTTGAAAAAGAATATTTACAAGACTACGGTTTGTACCGTCCACTTTTTCTCAAGGTCATTTCAAGAACTCTAACTCGTCTGCGTAAATGGGACCTGCAGGGCAGCCACACGGTGGATTATTTTATTGCCAACTCGCACTATGTGGCCGGACGGATTAAAGAATTTTATAAAAAAGAAGCCACCGTGATTTATCCACCTGTAGACACGGATTTTTTCCAGCTACCGAGTAATAAAAATTACCAGGACGGTTATTACTTCACCTCATCCAGGGATGTACCCTATAAAAAACTTGACTTAATTCTTTGGACATTCAACCAAATGCCCTCTCGCCCCCTAGTGATGGCCACTCGACCGGCGGCTATTCCAAAGCTCCAAAAGCAAGCAGCTCCTCACATCAGAGTGGTGCCCATGGGCTCTAGGGAAGAATACAGGCAATGGCTGCATGGTGCCAAAGCCTATGTGTTTGCGGCTCTGGACGATTTTGGTATAGCCCCGGTGGAAGCCATGGCATGCGGAGTACCAGTGATTGCCCTGGCTGCCGGCGGAGCCCTAGAAACTGTCCAAGAAGGAAAAAATGGCATTTTCTTTCATCGCCAGACGGTAAAAAGTCTTATGGAAGCAGTGGAACGCTTTGAAGGTATCACATCCTGGGATGCTTCAGAAATTCGGGCTTCGGTTCTTAAATTTTCACGCCAGCGCTTTGAAAAAGAAATCAGAAATTTTTTCTGCCAACATTTTCCGGAGCCTCTGGCTGCGGCACTCTGAGAATGGCGGCCCAGGCGGTTTGTTTCTGACGAAAGCCGGCCTGATGTGTCTGACTGCCACCGCCCCCTGGCCTTGGTATTTTGTGCACAGCGCAGCTCTGGTCCTCTCAGCCATAGGCTGCCTCTTATTGATTTTTCAAAGGCGGTGTTACTTTAGGCCTCTTCTTCTATTTTGGATAATTGGCGCCACCTGCATACTGGGCTGTCTTTCCTCCTTAAGACATGGCTTTTATCAAGCCGCATTTCCTGACCATTACTTCTTCTGGTTGACATTACCACTTATACATTCTCTCTCCTCTCCTGATGAACGTCCTCTTCTGGCCAACTTTGTGGAGCGTGAATACCTGGTACTAGCCCTCTCAACATCAGCTGTCGTTGTTTTTGCTTCTGTGGCTATTTTTAGCACAGGCTTTCAGGATAGTTATCTTGCGGCACACACCCTCTCTTATAAACTAAGAAACGAATTTTCAATTCGTACGGGCATCCATCCTCCATACTTCGGGATGTTTGCCCTGGCTTCCATCGTCTTTTTTATAAATAGAGCCTACACTGAAGCGACCTTCTGGGTAAAGGCTTTGTGGACAGGTTTAGCTTCGTTTTTGTTGATTTCACTGGTTTTTCTGGAAACCCGCATTCACCTTATGGCATTAATTGCCTTTTTTCTACTTCAGCCTAAATACCGGTGGGCAGGTATGATGCTGTTAAGTATCTTAACTCTTTACATAGTTCTAGTGCCCTCCACAAGATTTATGGAAATTGTGCAAAACCAAAAAAACTCTGCCACTTTACGAGCAGTATCCTGGCAATGCGGTTGGCAGGTTTTCCAGTCCAAACCTTGGACCGGCGTGGGACCTTTGTTGCAAGAGGATCTTAACACCTGCTACTTAGGCCGAGACCCTCGGCTGCAGAACATGAACACCCATAATCAGTTTCTCCACCTTGCTGCAGCTCATGGCTTCACTGGATTGCTTCTATTCCTAGGCTTTTGGGGAGCGGTGCTCCGGATGTTGCGTTCTATAAGCAGCTGGTTGGCCTCTGCCAACGCCTTAGCTCTATTCCTTTTTTGTCTCACGGAAAATGTGGCCGAACGTCAATGGGGGACCATCATGCTAGGTCTTTTTTCAGCTTGGCTTCCCTATTTTAAGTTTGAGGGTCAGAAATGAGTTCACAGTCTCATACCCGAGTGGCAGTGCTGGATTGTGGCACCAATACTTTTAATCTTCTCATTGCTGAGCCCGAAGGGCATTTCTTCAAAGTGCTCTATCAGGGCAAAATTCCTGTAAAATTAGGGAAGGGCGGTCTGCGCGGGCGTGAACTGCTACCCGAAGCCTTGCAGAGAGCCGAAGCGGCCTTTACTGAGTACGCGGCAAAACTCTCTGAATTTGCTCCTGGCAGGGTATTTGTTTCAGGTACTTCTGCCGTGCGCAATGCCCGAAATGGTCACTTGGTTCAGGAAGCCTGTCAACGCATTTTGGGCCATCCCCTTCATCTTCTCTCCGGCCGAAGGGAGGCCGAACTTATTTTTCGGGGTGTGCTTATGAGCGGGGTCCTCCACGATTTAGACAACGCTCTCATTGTGGATGTGGGTGGCGGAAGCTGCGAATTTGCAATCTATTACCACAAAGCTCCCGTCTATTCGGAGAGCTTTGAAATGGGAGTCAGCCGCCTCACCGATGATTTCGGAACCCATGACCAGCCACGTCCCGAACAACTCTCTAAAATGCGTGCTTATTTGGAAGAGATTTTGCTGCCCCTTTTTCATCTAGCCCGTCCGTATCCGGTCACCACGCTGGTAGGCTCTTCGGGCACATTTGATACATTTGAAGATATGCTGAGTGCCAGAGGGCAGATAATTCGCCGCGAAAAATTCTGGACTTCCTACACAGCGGATGCCTGTAGGGTACTTTGCGAAGATCTTTTGGACGCCACCCTAGAGGAAAGGCTGCGCATGCCGGGCATCACCGCCTTTCGCGCCGAAATGCTGCCGGCTGCCGCCCAACTGGTGCTCCTCTTGATGGAAAAATTCCCCATTACCTCAGTCCGAACTTGCTCCTTCGCACTGAAAGAAGGTATACTATTTTCTCTCTTCCAAAACAAGCAATTGCCATGAATACAGTGCTAGTAGTGGACGACGAAAAAGGTATTCGCAACATCCTAACCGAAATCCTGGAAAATGAAGGACTAAAAGTCCTCCAGGCTGAAAACGGCGCCAAAGCCCTAGAGATATTCTCTGACCAGCCGGTAGATCTTGTGTTCTGTGACATCAAGATGCCCGGGATGGATGGCATGGAGGTGTTGCGCCAGATGGTTAAATTAAAACCGGAAGTGCCCGTATTGATGCTCACTGGGCATGGGACTATAGATACCGCTGTGGAATGTATCAAGGCCGGTGCCTACGATTTTATCACCAAGCCCTTGGATCTGAACCGTCTATTAGTGTCTTTGCGCAATGCCCTGGAAAAAAAACATTTGGAACAAGAAACCAGAGTTCTCAAGCGTACAGTAGCCAAATCCAAGTACCGGGAGATCATAGGTGAATCAGAAAGCATCAAAAGAATCAAGGAACTCATTGCCCGCGTGGCTCCCACCGATGCCCGTGTCCTAATCACGGGCAGCAATGGCACCGGCAAAGAATTGGTGGCCCGTGCCATCCATGCCCTTAGTCGCAGAGCAGATAAACCTTTTGTGGAAGTGAATTGTGCTGCAATTCCTTCTGAACTGATTGAAAGCGAGCTTTTTGGCCACGAAAAAGGTTCTTTCACCTCGGCCATCAAAACCCGCAAAGGCAAGTTTGAACTGGCTCACGGGGGCACTCTGTTCCTAGACGAAGTGGGCGACATGAGCCCTGCCGCGCAAGCTAAAGTGCTGAGGGCCCTTCAGGAAAACAAAATCACCCGAGTCGGTGGCGACGAGGAAATCAAAGTGGATGTGCGTGTCATAGCCGCTACTAATAAAGACCTGGAAGCTGAAATCCGAAAAAACAACTTCCGAGAAGACCTGCTTCACCGATTGGCTGTCATCCCCATTCACGTCCCTGATTTGAATGATCGCCCGGAGGACATCCCCCTCCTGGCCCGCCACTTCCTGCAGGAGATCTTGGAAGAACAGCACATGCCCCCCAAAAAATTTACAGATGAAGCCCTGGAAGAACTCAAAAAGATCCGTTGGAATGGCAACGTGCGCGAATTGCGCAATGCGGTGGAACGCCTCGTTATCCTCTGTGATAAAACCATCACGGTTGAAGACGTGCGCACCTTTGCCAAACCTGCCCGACCACGACCGGGTGAATAACACCACAGAATAACATTTTTTTCGTTCACCCCATTGTGAGCTTTTAAATAGGAAATGGAGGCTTAGCCCACTGAGGGCCAGCCTTAATATATTATATTATCTCCTCAACACTAAAGAATAGGGGTGCTCTGAACTTCTAGCATGCTCCGTTAGTCCTTTTACAAATTTTCAAAAGCCACTTTTCCAGTATTTCTAGTCGTTAGCCACCCTCCTTATTATCAAGCTACTGCGCCACTATTCAATGGTGCCTGAAACCATTACGCTGCCTTTAATTTAAATTTTGTTCTATTAAAAATTATTAATTTTATGCACCAAAACACAGAATTATATGAACATTAACATGGGTTTGGCTGATAGGGTCGTGCGAATTATCCTGGCCGCCGGCCTGGCATTCGGCTATTTTACTGACCGTATCAAGGGCACCCTGGGTATTGTGCTGCTGGTGGTGGCCATAGTTTTTGCCCTCACTTCTTTCGTGGGCTTCTGTCCCCTTTACAGGGTGTTGGGATTTTCCACCCGTAAAAAGAGCTGACTACCAAGCACGGCAGGCACTCTGGAACGCCCCTATCCGATTGATTAGGGCGTTCCTAAATTTGCCCGTTACCAAAGAGGTACTCAATATGCGCTCTCTTTTAGTGGTTTGCCGCCTGCTACTGGGGGTCCTGCTGATTATCTCAGGTCTAGTCAAATCCAACGATCCCCTCGGTTTCTCCTATAAACTAGAGGAGTATTTCACTGTATTCAAAACCACCGACAGCATTCCAGACACCACCTACACGCTTCGTCGCCTATCGCTGGGACAAGTGCAGGCCCTCATAGAAGAAGGCCGAAAAACCAAACTGCCCGACCTAGAGGGCAAATACACAATAGTCTACCCTAACGGTCTGGATGTTCCGGCTGATTCTCTGGCTTCCGTGCACCCTGATACCCTTGTACAGGTAAAAGAACGAACCATCACCTATACAGCACACGTCCCCGATACCTGGTTCAATCGGCTCTGTGACAAGCTTCACGATAGAGCCCTATTACTGGCTTCAGTCATAAGTGTGACCGAAACCCTCTTGGGGACTCTTATATTGTTCGGTTATTATTTGCCCGTGACTTCCCTGCTCAACCTAATCATGATGCTCTTTTTTACCTTTCTTACCTATTATTCCGCCCGATACAATAAAGTAACAGATTGCGGCTGCTTCGGTGATGCGTTGAAACTCACTCCCTGGCAATCTTTCTGGAAGGATGTAGTGCTATTGGCTTTTGCTATTCCGCTGGCCCTTTTTCCTCGGAGTGCCAACGGTTCCACGCTGGACAAAGCCGAAAAAATAGTGGCTATAGTGGGACCCCTTATTGGTCTGATTGTTTCGGTGCGAATATTTGATTGGTGGCTGCCTGGGCTTTACATGGTAGGCATGGCTGCTTTGCGTGTGGCTGTGCATTATGCATTTTTTGAAGATGCCGTTGTGAAAGGCTTCATCGCTACCCTTTCCCTCTTGCTGGTTTCATTTTTTACATGGTATTGCTACAACCACTTACCCGTTAAGGATTACAGACCTTGGGCTCCCGGCAATGGCCTGCCCTCGCGGCTGGTGCCAACCCCCGAAGTGGCCGACATTTATATGATTTACAAAAACAAAGAAACCGGAGAAGTGAAAGAATTCCTCGCCGTGAAAAACGAACCCGACGGCCGTAAAATCAACGATTTTTCATGGATGACAGAAGAGTTTCTAAAAACCCATGAATTCGTGGACCAACGCAAAAAAATCATCAAGCCTTTCAAAGAGGCTCCTATTCATGATTTTGATCTGGAAGATCCCGAAACTGGCGAACCCTACGGCAAGGAATTTATCAACAAAAAAGGTTGCCGCTTCCTGTTAGTGGCCTATGACCTTTCCAAAACCAACACTGAAAAAATGAAGGAAATCAACGCATTTGCTACCAAAGCTGCCCGCCAGAATGTGGAATTTATCGCAGCCACCGCCTCGCGCGACCAGGCCGAAGCCTTTCGCCATGAACATCAAAATCCTTTTCGATATTATTACAATGATGCCACTGCCCTGAAAACGATCATCCGTTCTAATCCGGGCTTGGTGATGCTAAAGGACACAGTAGTGGTGAAAATGTGGCACTACAGAGATTTCCCCACCTTTGAAAAGGCTATGAAACATTGCCGATGAGTAGGGAAAAACCATACCAGGGATTGTTGGGCCGCTTAGGGCAGGCATTGGTCATCCTGGTGGGCGTGGCACTCCTCACCCACACGTTGAACTTTACGGTGCTAAGCCGCAACGCCGATCCGGCCCGCCAACTGCTGGGCCAGAGGGCTGATGAACTTACACTCCGAAAGGTACGCCAGGAATTAGGCCTCCATTTGCCTTGGTATCTTCAACTCTTTCGCTCCCTCAATGACCTTTTCCCGCTTAGCATTCATACTACCAATCCCGGCAGCCCATTTTATTACAACGCAGCCCAATACTCCGGGCTAACCTTCTGCTGGCAACACGGCTGCTTAGCACTTAAATGGCCTTACGCCGGCTTTTCCTATCCCCACGGTCTACCGGTACACCGTGTAATTCAAAGGGCTATACCCCACACAATTTTGCTTGCCCTGGCAGCGCTATTTATAGGTCTGGTCTTGGGCTTGCCATTAGGCTTCTGGGCAGCTTTGCGCCAGGGAAAACCCCTTGATCATTTCCTGATAGCGGCCTCCACACTTGGAGTGTCGGCCCCCTCATTTGTGATGGCTCTCCTTGCGGCCTACACATTTGGTTACTGGCTTCATGATTGGACTGGACTGCAGGTGCAGGGCAACTTTTTCACCCCACATCCAGAGGGAAAGGGGTGGCTGTGGACACCCCAAAATCTGCTGCTGCCCGCGCTTGTCCTAGGTGTGCGTCCTCTGGCTTCCGTTTTTTCAGTGGTTCGTACCACCGTCCTGGAAGCCCGGTCTTCTGATTATGTGCGCACCGCTCAGGCCAAAGGCCTTCCCCCTATTGTTATTTACCACATTCACATCTTCAGAAATATCCTGTTTCCAATTATTTCTCTGAGTGGCAATTGGTTGGCTGGCCTACTAGGCGGAGCCATCTTCGTGGAGTATGTGTTTGGTTGGAACGGCGTGGGCAAGCTCATGGTAGAGGCCTTGGAAGCACGTGATTTTCCCCTGGTTAGCGGAATTTTAATCTACATGGCCTTGGCTTTACTTTTCATTCATTACATTACTGAAAGGCTCTATAAAATTATCCATCCTGAATTACGGCGTTCTTAAAAAGTCAACAAAACTAAGTATTTTAATAAAAATTATTGCTTCCATTTTCTAAGTATTTAAGAGTTAGAGTTTAGGCTGGAACATCAAAATATGCCATTCACCAACTGATTTAATTTGTAATCCATTCAGTAAAATCTCAACTAGAACAAAAATTTCTAATTACGGAGCAGTTTTAAAATACAATTACTTACAGGCCGAAATAACGGCTTCCAGATTGAGCTCCTTCATGTTTTTTCGTTTTGTTTACAAGGAACCATGTGTAATGCTGTCCCCCTCTTCTCTTTAACTTCTACATGGTGGAGCCCTTTTTGAATAAATCTATAAAAAATTAATGTTAAATCTCATTTATGTGGCTAAAAGACCAAGCATAGTAGGTTAAATTTGTGGGAGGTTCGTAGGAATATGAGAGGTTCCCCAAGTAGTGCGCTCGGAAAAGCCCTTTTAAGGCCCCGAAAACCCGCGGCGCAAGTTTCGCCTGTGGCTTTTTTGGCAATCGTCAACATAGCGATTTTTGTTTTGCTCCAGGTAGCGGACCGCCTCCATCCCTTAACTGGCAGCCAGTGGCTTCAGTTTTTAGGACTTCCTTTAGCTCCCCTTCAGGTTTTTACAAAGCCCTGGACGATGCTCACCTACATGTTTGTACACTCAGACTTTTTTCATCTAATTTTCAATCTTATTGGATTGGGTATTTTCGGGTTTTGGCTTTCTCAGACAGCAGGGCGCCTCATATTGGTGCCTCTGTATTTGCTGGGGGGGCTGTGCGGCGCCGTATTAACGCTGACTGTGGCCCACATTCCAGGAGCTGAAACCCTGTTTCGCCACGAAATGCTCCTGGGGGCCACTCCTTGTGTCATGGCCATCGTCCTGGCTTCCGTGCTTTTCATGCCCGATCACATCATACACCTTTATTTATTATTTCCTGTAAAGATGAAGTATTTGGGCCTTGGACTCGTGGCCGTGGATTTAATCTCCCTGTTGTTCCTCCACAACCCCGGTGGCCACCTCTCCCACCTGGGGGGAGCTGCGGTGGGATGGCTGTTTATACGCTCTTTTCCCCGTCGCGAGCGTCGCAGATTGATGTCCCTCAGTGATCTTTTGAAACATTCCGGCGTCACAGACTTTGACCGTATCATGGCAGGCAAGCGACCATTGAACGACGAAGAACAAAACACCCTACGCATAAGTAGAGAAGAACAGTTGGATCGCATTCTGGACAAAATCAACAGGGAAGGTCTGCACAGCCTCACCAACGCCGAAAAAAAATTCTTAGATGACTATTCCCGCTCCCTCCAATAACGCCTCAAGTCTTAAATGTCTGATACTGCTTCCAACCGACTTTTAAACCCGCTACGCGGACAAATGAAAGCGCCAGGGCCCAGCCGACCAAAAACAAGGCCACAACGGCAACGTCTTTTACCTGCACTTCCACCGGAAACGGAGGAGCCGAGTCAGAGGAACTCAAACTGACGAAAGCCCAACGTTGCTGGGCCAGGCACAAAACCACACCCGTTACTAATCCCGGCAAGGCGCCAGCCAGGGCCACTAAACCCATCCACACTATACAAATTCTTCTTAGCTGAACCGGAGCCATCCCTAACGCAGACAATACCGCCAGGGAACGTCCTTTCTCAATTAACAACAGAGAACCGGCGCCAAACAGTATGAAAGAGGAGATCACCGCGATAAAGCCCAACACTACAAAAACGGCTAACTTTTCCAGACGCAGCACCTTATAAACATCCTTATGCTGTTCTTCACGAAGTAGCACCTCAAAATCGGTTCCCACATCAGCCATGATTTTTTTTCGTGCCACTGCAGGGGATACTTCCCGCTTCAGATAAATCCCTAGGTAGGAGATTTGGCTAGCCTTTTCAGGAAAAAGTTCGCGGGCCAAGTTCAGAGTTCCCATCACCAGATTCTGGTTGGCTTCTTGATGCAAGATGAAAGCCCCACTGACAGCCACACTTCGCTGCACAAAGGCGTCCCCGCCAAAAACCGTGCGGCCCAGTCGCCCCGGATAGTACAAGGATAAACGATTGGTTTGATCGGGGCTCAATCCCAGCCGCTCCCCCAAGCGTACCCCCAGTGCAACCTCCTCATCCCCTCCGGGCAGTGCACCATAAGCCAGAGTTATGGGGACTCCGGAATGAAAATAAGCTGGATCCAAGCCGCGCAATTTTACCACGGCAAATTCGTTGCCATGTACAGCAATAGCAGGGCCTTCCAAAACAGCATGCACCGCGGCTACTTCAGGTCGGGTAAGCAACCTCTGAAGTAGGGCACTGTCCGGCCTAAAAAGAGCTTCAGATGGCAGCTGCAGTCGCAGGTCGGGATCCGTACCGTAAAAACCCTGAACCACCAAGGCCCGCAACCCATTGAACCCTGACAATGTGACAACCATAGCCAGGGCCACAGTAAAATAAGCCAGGGCTGAAGCGAAGGCGATCCAATGGGCTGTCTCCATGCGCCGGGGATGGAAAAAAAAGCGCCCAGCCAGCCACAAGGTCAGCATGATATGCAAAGTAAAGCCTTATATATCTTTACTCCCGTGAGCTCCTCAGCTTTTAAAGCCGGATATGTAACTTTAATAGGACTCCCCAATGCCGGGAAATCTTCATTGTGGAATGCTTTAATAGGGGAAAAACTAGCCGCCGTAACCAACAAGCCCCAAACCACCCGCCATCGTATCCCGGGGCTTATCCATGGACCTGGTTACCAAATCATTCTTAGCGATACCCCAGGTGTCCTGGACAGGGTGGCTTACCGTCTACAGGAAAGATTGATGAATTACATCTACGAAACATTAGAAGATTCTGATTTATTTCTGCTTGTGTATGACGCATCCCAGACACTTCAGCATCATAAAGCCTTGGAACAATTTCGCTCTCACTTCACCCCGAATAACAGCCTGGTGGTGCTCAATAAATGGGATATTGCAAAACCCGCAGTGGAGCAACAGATAGTGAGTTATTGGCAAAAGTTGCCTTTAGTAAAAACATCTGTCCTGACAGGCCTGGGATTGGAGGAGGTAAAAAGTTGGATGATACAACACCTGCCGGAGCATCCTCCCTATTATGATACCGACAGCGACCTGAGCACACTCTCCCTGCGCTTTTTCGTGTCAGAGATTATTAGGGAGAAAATTTTTCTTAACTACATGGACGAAGTGCCATATGCTTGCCATGTGGAAGTGGATTCTTACGAGGAGAAACCCGAGATTCACAGGATTTCTGCTACTATTTACGTGGAACGTGAAAGCCAGAAAGCTATTCTGATTGGCCATCAGGGACAAGCACTAAAAAAACTGGGGATTCAGGCTCGTCAGGAGATAGAAGCTCTAGTTGGAACGCAGGTATTTCTCTCCCTCACAGTAAAAGTGGCTGAAGGGTGGCGAAGTCAGGACCGTTATTTGAAAAAATTTGGTTACTTTCGTGCACCCATCTAACCCTATAGGGCCTCCATATAGAAGCACCTCTATAATAATTTCAGGTCTAATCCGTTTGCAATCCTTGTTTTTTGCAGGCTGAGATTAGCCTGAATTTGCAATTTTGCGCCATTTAACAATTAATAAGAGGTGCCTATGATAACCCATTTGCGGGGAACACTTTCTGAATGTAACCCTGCATACGTGGTGGTTGATTGCGGGGGAGTAGGTTATTACGTATCCATAACACTCACCACTTACGAAGCCATTAAAGGCCTGAAAGAAGTTCTACTATACACAGAACACCTGGTTCGGGAAGACAATGAATCGCTGTTCGGTTTTTTCACACGGGAAGAGCGCGACATGTTCCGTCTCTTGTTAACCGTGGCTGGTATTGGGGCCGCTACAGCGCGCATGATTCTCTCGGCCATGAGCCATCGGGAGCTCACGCAAGCCATAGCCTCCGGTGATGTCAGGAAGCTCAAAAGTGTAAAAGGTGTTGGTGAAAAATCAGCTCAGCGTATCATCGTTGATTTAAAGGATAAGGTCTCATCCCTCAGCCTTCCTGAACTAGGAGTTCCAGCTGACAGAGGACTTCAGGAAGAGGCGCTGGCCGCCTTGGCTACACTAGGCTTTTCCAGGTCCGCAGCCGAGAAAGCTATGGCCCGCGTACCGGATGCCTCTAAGTTGTCTTTGGAAATGCTTATTAAAGAAACCCTAAAAAACCTGTGAGAGCCCCAAAAAAGAAGCATCTCACCCAGCTTCTGACAGGCCTGGCCTGGGTGGTCGCCTCTGGGTTTCTAAAAGCCCAAACGGATTCATTGCAACTTCCTTACCCCATCACTGAGGAAAACCAGAATCAAGCCAACATTTATCTGACAAAACCTGACAATATCACTGAAGAGGTAGTGTACGATGAGGCGCATAACCAATACATCCTTATTTACAAAGCCGGCGATGTGGAAATAGGGCGGGAAGTTCTCACTTTTGAGGAATATCAAGAGTACCTGGAACGCAAAGAGAGAGAAAAATACTGGCGAGAAAAGGAGGCCGCCCGTCGAAGCGGCAAAGAAACCAACTCATTAATTCCCAAAATCAACCTGGGTAATGAGACCTTTGCCGGCATTTTTGGTAGCAACAAAGTAGACATACGGCCCCAGGGCAATGTGGAACTCATGCTGGGCTGGGTGCACAACCGCAACGATAATCCCAATCTTCCTGAACGTCAGCGGAGTGTAGGAAACTTTGATTTCAGACAAAACATCCAGCTCAACGTCACCGGCTCTATCGGAGAAAAAATCAAACTCAATACCAACTTCAATACCCAGGAAATGTTTGGTCAAAACAACCGGGCTAACCTCAAATATGAAGGTCAGGAAGATGACATTCTTAAAGTGATAGAATTGGGTAACGTCACCTTGCCACTCTCAGGCACCCTCATCACGGGGATGAGCACCCTCTTTGGTTTGAAAACTGGACTCCAATTCGGAAAACTCACGGTGACGGGTGTGGTCACGCAGCAACAGGGTCAACGCCAGGAAATTAACGTAGCCGGCGGAGCTCAGGTTCAAAAATTTGAAGTCTCAGCCGCCGACTACGAGGCCAACCGACATTATTTCCTGGGGGAATACTTCAAACAACGCTATGACGAAGCCTTAGCCAATCTGCCTCTCATCAATAGTAACGTCCGCATTACACGGGTGGAGGTGTGGGTGACCAACAGGCAGAACGTGGTAGAAAATGTTCGAAATATTACAGCCGTGCTGGGATTAGGCGAGAAAACCTGGCCCATCGCCGGAACTCTGGGCCCCATGGATTTCCCAGACAACAAGAATAATCAATTTAATCCCGCGGCGTGGAATCAACAGGATCGTACCAGCGTAAATAGCCCTCTTTTCCAGCAACTCATTAACGGTCAGGAAATTGAATTTGTAAATAACGCCCGCCTACTGAACCCTACCGAGTACAAGGTGAACGACCTGCTTGGATACATCTCCCTAAACCAACCTCTCAATGCCGATGAAGTGCTGGGCGTGGCTTACCAATTCATCGGGGCCGATGGTAAAATGTACCAGGTGGGCGAATTTTCCACCGATCTGCCTATCCCCAACACGCTGATGGTTAAGCTTCTGAAAAGTACGGTGCTCAATGTAAAACAACCTAACTGGGACTGGATGATGAAAAATATTTATGCAGTGGGGGGGTATCAGATTTCCAACAACGATTTCGTGCTCAATATCTTGTACCGGGATGTGGAGCGCGGTGTCATGATCAACTATATTCCAGACCCTGCTGCGCCACCCGGAGTCAAAGAAACCCCGCTCCTCACTGTATTTAATCTGGATAGGCTTAATCCCAATAATGACCAGCAGCCTGATGGCTTTTTTGACTATATTGAGAACCTTACCGTACAATCCCAAGGGGGACGGATTATTTTCCCCGTGCGCGAACCTTTCGGACAATATTTGCGGCAGAAACTGGGGAACACGGTCTTGGGGAACCGCTATGCTTTTGATTCCCTTTACACCACCATTCAGCCCCTAGCCAAGCTTAACACGGAGCGTAACCGGTTTTATCTCGCTGGTCAATACAAGAGTAGTGTCTCCAACGAAATAAGTCTCAACGCCTTCAATATCGCTAAAGGGTCCGTGACGGTAACAGCCGGCGGCAAAGTGCTCACTGAAGGAGTAGATTACACGGTAGACTACAACCTAGGCCGCATCCGCATCCTAAACCAGGCTATCCTAGCCTCTAATACTCCCATCAAAGTGTCGTTGGAGAGCAATCAGGCCTTCAACCAAATTTCTAAACGCATGGCAGGGGTGCACGCCAGTTATAAAGTAAACAAAGACTTTGTACTAGGGGCCACGCTCGTTAATCTCACAGAACGGCCTCTCACCCAGAAAATCAATATCGGTGATGAACCTATTTCAAACACCATGATTGGCTTCAATGGCTCCTTCACCCGCGATGCGCCATGGCTCACACGCCTTGTAGATAAGCTGCCTCTAATTAGCACCAAAGCTCCTTCTAAAATCTCGGTGACAGGTGAATTTGCCCAACTTATCCCCGGCTACAACAAGGTCATTTCCAAGCCAGGTATTTCCCAAATTGATGATTTTGAAGGAGCCGAGACCAACAACGATATCCGCAACTTCTCCTTTTGGCGGCTGGGCACCGTACCGCAACGCCAACCCGACCGCTTTCCCCACGCGGCCAAACTAAACTCGCTAGAAGCTAATTACAACAGGGCCCGCTTGACCTGGTACAACATGGATCCCATTTTTTTCCGCCAAAACCAACTCACGCCCGAAGCCATTTACAACAATCCGGATTCGCGCTCCAATCTTTATGTGTGCGAAGTGCCCCAGCAGGCCTTATTCCCAAACCTCAATGTCCCCCCAGGTACTCAGCCCAACCTGTTGATCCTGGATATCGCTTTCCAACCAGCCATTCGGGGCCCCTACAACTTTGACTACAAATCTCTGGCCCCTGACGGCCGCATCGCTGAACCCCGGAAAAGTTTTGGCAGTATGATGCGTCGGGTGGAGAATACCGATTGGGATGGCAGCAATGTGGCCTACATTGAATTCTGGATGATGGATCCCTTCGTGGCCGAAGACCTCAATCAGCTGCGCAGATGGGAAACAGGTGACCCTAATGCTATAAACCTCAACACCCTGCCTGGTGCAGGTGGCGACCTGCTCATCCAAATCGGCAATATGAGCGAAGACATCTTGCCCGACGGAAAAATGTTTTTTGAAAACGGTCTGCCTACCCCTACCAACAACCTCACGACCAGCACTACTAAACTGGGCAAGGTGCCGGCCCAACAGCTCATCAACCAATACTTCAGCAACGACCCCAACGAGCGTGTTTACCAGGATGTGGGCTATGATGGATTACCTGATTCCGAAGAAAGAATCTTTTTTAAAAGCAGTTTTTTAGACAAGCTTGCTGCTCAAGGACTCACCCCAGAAGCTATTGCTGCCATAGAAGCCGATCCATCCGCTGATAACTATAAACATTACAACGGCTCAGCCTATAACAATGCTGTGCTGGAACCCGGCAATTATATCCATCAACGCTACTGGTATTATCAACTCCCCGAAAACAACTCTCCGGCCGGAAATATCAATGAGGCCCAAACGCAAAATCCCAACACAGAGGACGTAAACGGCGACAACACCCTCAACCAAAGTGAGAACTACTTCCAATACCGGGTAAGTATTAGGCCCGAGGACCTGGTAGTGGGTAAGAACTTTATCACTGATAAGGCCGAGATCACGCTCACCATGCCCAATGGAAAAAGCAAGAAGGTAGCATGGTATCAGTTTCGCATACCCATCCGCTCCCCAGAACGTGAAGTGTATGGCGACATCAGCGACTGGCGTAGCATTCGCTTTCTGCGCTTCGTTCTCACAGGATTCCCTGACGATATCTACCTGCGCATGGGACGCCTGGAAATTGTCCGAGCTGACTGGCGACCTTTCCCTGAACCAATCTACGACCCCACGGTATTCTCCACTCAGAGCAGCGACCCAGATTTCTTTCTTACCACCGTAAATATTGAAGAAAACAACCGAAAAAAGCCTTTTAATTACAAACTGCCTCAGGGAATCACCCGGGAAATTGACCCTTCAAATCCAGCCCTTCAGCAACTCAATGAACAATCGCTCGTGCTCAACGTGTGCCGCCTTGCCGACGGCCAGGCTATGGCTGCCTATAAAAATGTCAATTTGGACCTGCGCGCCTATCGGAACCTGGAAATGTTCATCCATGTGGAACATGACGAAAATATGCCCGGTACCCTCCAGAACGGCGACCTGAGCGTGTTCATCCGATTCGGGGCCGATGCCACAGAAAACTATTACGAATACGAAGTGGGCACCATACCTTCGGTGTTGGGCAACCAGGACGTGGACAACATTTGGCCCCCAGACAATAAAATGACAGTGGACCTGCAGAAATTCCCTGAATTAAAACGCAACCGCAACCGGCAGCAGATTCCCCTCACCCAACTCTACAGCGAACTGGATGAAAAGGGCCGGCGAATGAGCGTAAAAGGTAATCCCAATCTCAGAGATATCAAAATGCTGGTGATCGGTGTGCGCAATCCCCACAAAAAGCTCAATCCTTTTAACCCTAATGACGATGGTGACTTAAAATGCGCCCAAATATGGGTGAATGAATTGCGTGTGAGCGATTACTTTGAAAAGGGGGGCTGGGCAGCCAATGCCCGCGTTCAGGCCAACTTGGCCGACCTCGGTACCGTAAACCTGGCTGTGGCCACTGAACGCTTCGGTTTTGGGGCTATTGACAAAAGACCTTTGGAACGAGCCCGGAACAACACCACTTCCTTTGATTTCTCCACCAACTTGGAACTAGCCAAATTCACACCCCAAAAATGGAACCTTACCATTCCGGTATTCTTTAACTACGGCGTCGTCAATGCCGACCCGCAATTTAATCCTTTAGATCCGGATGTACGCCTGCGTGATGCGCTGCGCGACATGCCCGATGAGGCCTCCCGCGAAGCCCTGCGCCAACGCGTGAAGGCCCTCACTGAGCGCCTGGCCCTCAATTTCACCAATGTAAAGAAAAACCGCTCTCCTAACGCTAAGCTGCACACCCCATTGGATATTTCCAATTTTGATTTCTCCTACAGCTATTCTACTACCCGCCAGCGCGACTTTTTTGTGGAATACAACAACCTCTATTCCCACCGCGGTATATTGGGTTACAACTATAGCCCTCCTCAAAAATTCTTTGAACCGTTTAAAAAAGCCAAAGGCCTTAAGTCCCCCTGGGTGAAATGGATCAAAGAAATAAACTTCGGCTACCTGCCCAAGACGGTCGCTTTCCGGAACGACATTCAAAGGGATTTTACTGAATTAAAGTTCCGCAACAACACGGATTACGACTTACTTATTTTTCCCAGCTACAAAAAGAACTTTCTCTGGAACCGGACATACGACTTTGCCTGGAGTATCTTCAAATCTCTCACGGTTACCTTCAATGCTGTTAACCAAAGCCGAATTGATGAACCTGATGGCAAGATTGATACCCCCGCCAAGCGGGATTCCCTGCGAAATAACATTCGGCGCTTTGGGCGCACTACCAACTACACCCACAATTATTCAGTTACCTGGAACGTACCGGTGAACAAACTGCCTTATCTGGATTGGATTACGGCCACAGCAACTTATGGAGGTTCTTTCACCTGGGCCACGGGTCAGCTCTTGCGTGACCCCCAAAACCCAAACCGCTTCTACAAGCCCTGGGGAAATACCATCTCTAATTCGCGCAACATTAATCTCAATGGCCAACTGAACCTGACCACTCTCTACAATAAAGTTCCTTTCTTAAAAAGCCTGAACTCTAAAACTCAGCCGCAACGCCCCCCCGATAGGAAACAGGAGCAGAAAGATAAAAAGCCTGGGCCCCCAGACGATGAACAAGCCCAAAACCGAAAACCCAAAGAAGTTTCTACTGTCATCGAACGAGTAATTCTTAAAAAAGATCGGCCGAAATTCATTAAGCACAATCTGAAAACCGAAAACGTGAAGCTGAAAGTCACAGACGAAAATGGCCAAGAAGTAAAAGGAAAAACCGAAGTGTGGGACAAGAACCGCGTGCGGTTTACTGCCACGCGTGATGTGAAAAAGGCCCGCGTGGAAGTGACCGGAAAAATTGAAAGAAAGAGCTTTGACCCCAAAGAAATTCTCAAGTTTTTTGCCGGACTGGTCACGGCTGTCAAAAACGTGAATCTCACCTACACCCGCTCTGAGGGTACCGCTCTGCCAGGTTACATGGGCAACTCTAATATTTTAGGGCAAGATATAAAAGCGCGTACCCCGGGATTAGGATTTGTCTTCGGGGAACAGCTTCCGGGTAATGAGTTTGCCCGAAGAGCCGGCACACAGGGATGGCTCACACGAGATTCCTCGCTGAACACTTTCTTCCAGCGCAGTCTGAGCCACACGCTCAACGGTTCGGCTACCGTGGAACCCATTAAAAACCTCCGCATCCAGCTCAGTGCCAACCGCCAGTTTACTACAGCCCGCCAGTCACTCTACCGTTTTGACCCTGACGTGAATGATTACAGAGAACTAAATGCCATTCAGACAGGCAATTTTACCACCACCTTTATGACCCTGCCCACCGCCTTCATCCGCGAGAAAAACAATTCCTCAGAAGTGTTCCTGAACATGCTCCGCAACCGGGAGGCTATATCCCGTCGTCTGGGACAGCAAAATCCCCATTCGGGTTCCCCCTCTGCGCTTTATCCCAACTTTTCAAAAGGCTATAACCCTACCCAGCAGGATGTATTGCTCTACTCCTTCCTTTCCGCCTACACTGGCACTTCTCCAGAACACATAGCTCTCACCCTATTCCCTGCTATTCCTGGAATCAATTGGACTGCCACTTATGACGGACTTAAAAACATTGGAATTCTCAAGAAACTACTTAAAAACTTCTCCATCTCTCACGGTTACCGGAGCACTTACAACATCAATAATTTCCTTACCAACCAGGCCTTCCAAGAAAATCCTCTCACCCCAGGATTCACCGATGTGCTGGATACCAACCAAAATTTCCAACCTCAATATATTATCCAGGCAGTATCTATTACAGAAGCCTTTTCGCCTCTCCTGAGTTTTGATATGACCTGGTTTAACAGCATCACCTCCAAGTTTGAGATAAAAAAATCCAGAAACCTGACGCTCAACTTTCAGAATGGCCAGGTTACGGAAGTGGCCTCTGAGGAATATCTCTTGGGCGCTGGTTATAAGGTACCTAAGGTAAAGCTGCCCTTTTTTATTGCTGGTAAACAGCCAGAAAGCGACGTGACACTACGCTTGGATTTAGGAGTGCGCAATAACAAAACTACCGTGCGTAAAGTGGCAGACAAACCGGAAGATGCACAGCAAACCGCCACAGCGGGCCAACAAAACATCACTATTAAATTCTTCGCTGAATATGCTCTCACAAAGAACTTCAGCATTCGTTTTTACTTTGACCGCATTCAGAATAATCCCTTTGTGGCCAACCAGTTTCGTACTGTCAACACCAATTCAGGCCTCAGCTTGCGCTTTACCCTCACCCCATAAGGTGGAGATTTGAATACTTACCGTTATATTATGTATAATTTTCTGAAATCTTGCTATAATGAACACTCCTCAAGTCAACTCTAAATGAAAAAACGCAGATAAATTTGTTTCTTCAATAACCAGATGCCCAAAAAGGCTAGGCCATCTCCAAACTCCAAACCTCAAGATAACTTTAACCTACCACCTAAGCTATTAAATACATTATCCTACCTTTCAAAATATTCTCCTTACTATAAAAAGTTACTTGCCAGGCATTCCCGTAAACCCCTTGAGAAATGGACGTGGGAAATATTCCGGGCGCTTCCTTTAACCACCAAAAGTCATCTTATCCGGCATCCAGAAGATTTTTTTTGTATTTCTTCACACCGCATTAAGGAGTGGTCCAGCACTTCAGGAACCACAGGTGAGCCTCTTTATGTTCCGCTCAGCGAAGGGGATTTACGCCGATTAGCCCGAAATGAAGCATGGACATTCCGCATGGCGGGCCTGCGCCGGGGCGACGTCCTGCAAATTTGCATCACCTTGGACAAACGATTTATGGCGGGCCTGGCTTATTGGTTAGGAGCCAGAAAAGCGGGCATATCCGTGATACGAATGGGTCCCGGCGTGCTACCCCTGCAATGGCAAACTATGCATCAACGTCAGGTCACAGCCCTCCTGGCCGTGCCTTCCTTTATCCCCCGTTTGCTGGAATATGCCCAATCTCAGGGCATTGATCCACAGAGCTTATCCGTACGCACCCTCATAGCAGTAGGTGAACCCACTATCGATGAGAACTGCAGGCCCAATGCGCTTTGTCAATCTATCACTCAGCAATGGCCGCTTAACATCGTGTCCACTTATGCTTCCACCGAACTCCAAACAGCCTACACAGAATGCCCCCAGCACACCGGTCTGCATGCTCAGGACGACCTGGTGTACACGGAAATCCTTGATGACGAAGGACGCCCTGTTGAGGAAGGCCAAGCGGGACAATTAGTTTTTACACATTTTGGGGTGGAGGCAATGCCAATGCTGCGGTATGCCACAGGTGATATAGTGCGCGTGTGGCGCTCCCCTTGTCCCTGTGGCCTCACATCCCTGCGCATCGGTCCCGTCGTTGGACGCCGGGAATTACGGCTAAAAGTCAATGGCACTACTATCTACCCGGAACAATATGTTCGGCTTTTGAATGACTGTGGCCTCAGTCAGCAATTTCAACTGACCATAGCTCATGAAAAGGAACAGCACGATAAACTAATGCTTTTCATCTCTGAAAAAGCTCAAATGCGTGTGACATATGACTTTTTCCTCCGCACATTCAGAGATCACAATTTGCCTGTTCCAGAAATCCATTGGATTCCAGATGATTTACTAGTCAAAAAACTATTTCCCGAGTCAAAAAGAAAACCTCAAGTAATTTTAGATTTAAGAAATTCCATGCAAAATGCCCCCTGAAAATCAACACGAAACGGAAAGAAAAATTTTGTTCCTTACCGTATCAGACTTTCCATATGGTTTCGGAGAGCCCTTTCTGGAAAGTGAGCTGCCCTTTCTTTGCAAACATTTCGACCAGGTCCATATCATTATCACACAATACTCTGAGAAAAATTATCCTAATCATAATGATATTATCTTTCAATTTCCTGAAAACTGTATTTTACAAAATTTTAATTTTAATTTGACCAGAAGCGAAAAAATTGCACTCAGTTCGGTTGTCCGTTACAAATGGTGGATTTTTTATGAGTTTTACCAGATTTTTATCAGGAACAGGTCTTTACCTAATTTTTATAAAATAAAGGTAGTCTTAGCTTGGGTTAAGAAAGCTCACAAATACTTTGAAACCCTCAAAAATTACATCCAAAGGATAAAAACAGACAACGATAAATTTTTATTTTATTCATATTGGACCACTGAATTTACGTTAGGCAACATACTGCTAAGCACCTATTTCAAAAACTCTGCCGTAACGACTAGAGCCCATGGCTGGGATGTGTATTGCGAGCGGAATCCTTACTCGTATCTGCCTTTCAGAACCCTCATACTAAAAAAAGTGGATGCCTTTTTTACCATTTCTGAACATGGCAAAAATTATATTCAACAGAAGTACAGCACTGCATTACCCATAAATGTGTATTGTCGTCCCCTGGGCACCCCGGAAATTTGCGACCATTATGAACCGCCTGAAGCACCAGATAATCAACCATTACTGATACTCACCCTGGCTTTTATTTCTCCAGTAAAACGTTTAGATCTGGCTGCAAAGTCCGTGGAAATTTTGCTTAAGGAAAATATAGCCATCACATGGACACATATTGGCAGCGGCAATCCAAAGTATGAACAAGATTTTCTGGCTTCCCTGGAAAATCTTAGAAAAAAGTATTCCTGGTTTTCTTATGATTACAGAGGATTAAAAAACAAACATCAAGTCAAGGAAATCTTAACAAATGAATACTTTGACCTTTTACTCAATACTAGCGATTATGAGGGGCTCCCCGTGTCCATGATGGAAGCTATGTCAGCTGGAATTCCCTGTGTAGGGAGAGATGTGGGAGGAATTAGAGAAATTATCCAAAATAATGTGAATGGCTTTCTGTGTCCATCCAAAAGCACACCGGAAGACATTGCAAAAGCTTTAAAAGCCTATCATTTGTGGCCATCCGAAGACAAGAAAAAAATGCGACAAAACGCTTACTCTACCTGGAAAGATAAGTTCTCTGCAGAGAAAAACTATGAAATTTTTGCCCATGATTTACTTAAACTATTGAAAACAAAAACTGAAATAAAAAATGAGAATAGCTATAAGGAGTGTGCAAGATGTGTATTCAACACGCGCAATTATCCGAGATTAGATTTGGGACTTGACGGTCTTTGTCAATTTTGCCGGACATACGACCTGCGGATAAATCAAATAAAAAGTAAGATAGGTTCAGGGGAATTAGAAGAAATAATTCAAAAAATCAAAAAACACAAAGGTAAATATAATTGTATCGTGGGCGTCAGCGGAGGCATTGACAGTAGTTACACGGTTTATTATGCTAAAAAGATTTTAGGATTAAATCCATTGGCGGTACACCTAGATAATGGATGGAACAGCGAAATTGCCGTTCAAAATATAAGAAATGTACTTGAACATTTAAATGTGGATTTATACACACACGTAATAGAATGGGACGAGTTTAAGGATTTGCAAATGGCATACCTGAAAGCATCCGTTGTGGACATCGAAGTTCTCACTGACCATGCTATCATTGCTACTCTATACCGGGCCGCGAAGAAATTTGGAATCAAATACATTCTATCCGGAGAAAATTTTACTACAGAAGGCGTATTGCCTCCCGAATGGGTATTTTCTAAAATCGATTTGGTGAACCTCAAAGCTATCCACAAAAGATTCGGTAAAAGAAAAATTAAAACTTTTCCTACTCTTGGAATTCTAAAAAAATTGGCCTACGAAAAAATTTGGGGTATACGGTACATTCCCTTGCTAGAATATGTTCATTACGATAAAAAGGCTGCAAAAGAATTACTGAAAAAAGAATGTGGATGGCGGGACTATGGAGGTAAACACCACGAAAGTACTTTTACAAAAATATTTCAAACATGTATACTTCCGGACAAATTCGGAATTGATAAAAGAATTTCCCACTTTTCAACCCTTATATGCGCAGGCCAGATGGACCGCGAGGAAGCCCTAAAAGAATTGAAAAAACCTGCGATCAGTGAAGAAGAAAAGGAAAATTTGTTGAAATTCCTTCGCCAGAAATTTAACCTTAGCGAAACCGAATGGTATCAAATCATGCAATCCCCCCCAGTACCGCATACATATTATCCTTCCCATACCAAGTTTTTAGCCAGATTTCGCGAAGCAGTTGATAAATTGTTGTGAAAAAAAGAATACTAATCATTTGCAACGATTTTCCTCCCTACAACTCTGTAGGAGCCGAAAGACCTGCATCCTGGTGCCGCCACGCCGATCCAGATCAGTTTGAAATAATCGTTTTTACGAGGAAATGGAAAGCCCAGGTCCGGTGTCTTGCCGATTATTATGAAAATCCTCCCGACGCTCCGGAATTTTCCCATTACGGAACCGCCAAAGTTTTCTATTGCGACTTCAAGCCCAACTTAAGAGATAAGCTTATATTGAAAAGAACCAATAAAAGCTTCTGGGTATACCTGCAAAAATTCCTTACAAGCTTTTACTACTGGGCTCCTTTCTTCTTTTCTTGTACCGATAGCACCCGAACTATTTACTTAAAAGCCAAAGAATTTTTAAAAAAAAATCTAGGATCATATTCCCTAATAATTGCTACCGGCGAGCCATTTATTTCTTTTTTGTACGCCTATAAATTAAGCAAAGAATTTAATATTCCCTGGATTGCAGATTATCGCGATGGCTGGAGCCTAAACTATGGTTTTAAGTACATGCCTTTTCTTCAAAAAATTATCTTAAAATACCTTCTCAGGCCTCTTGAGATCCGGCTCGTAAAAACCTCCGCAGCTGTCACGACGGTCACGGAAAAATTATCATATCAACTGGGTGAACTTCTCAACCGACCCGTTCATGTCATCCCAAATGGTTATGAACCTGAAGATATAGAAAAACTCTCTCCGAGAGCTCTGCCTTTTAAGGATAAATTTACCATAATGTATTCAGGTACCCTTTATCCCTTTCAACCCCTGGAAGAATTTGTTTCATTTTTTATTCAATTTACTAAAAAATATTCCATAAAAGAAAAAGATATACGCTTTGTATTTGTGGGTAGCCTGCATCAAAAGAATCGAATTAACAGGGCATTTTATTCATTGAATTGCGAACTTCGGATAACTCCCAGACTTCCCAGACATCAATCCGTTCGTCTTATTCAAAAAGCCCATTTATTGTTATTCCTAGCCTCTGATTCTGTGGATGGATCCGCAGTTAAAATATATGATTACATGGCAGTGCAAAGACCGGTGATAGTGTTTAGAAACGACTACGGCACTATTGAAAAACTGATACGAGAAAACCAGTGCGGATTATTAATTGAGAAAGATCAAAACGCTTATGAGCAATTGCATTATTACTATCAAAACTGGATACTAAAAAACTATGAGGCATTCCGTACCAACCCAATAAATATTCAGAGTTATTCGCGAAAAAACCTAACTAATAAAATGCTCACGCTAGCTGCTTCTTACATATAAGTTTGCTAATCCTTACCTCTCCCACACAATCCATCGCCGACATTCTTTTTTATCTCTATAGCGAAGAGTCACTAAATACACCCCAGAGTTCAAACTGATTTCTGGTAAATAAAGAAAATGTAAACCACTAGATAGGTTTTCAAAAACTTCGGACCAAAGAATTTTTCCGCCAAGATCCTGAACGTTCATGTATAGGGACTCCTCTGCAGGAATGTGCACATACAGCCCTGTGGCTTCCTCTCCAGAAGGATTGGGAAATACCTGGCCCACCCAAAAGTTATTCTCAAGGGGTTTACAGTGTTCGTCAGCATCTTCAGCGGGAATTATGCTGCCGTTGTATTGAATCACCTTTACGCAACAGTATGGGGCTTCCCCAGGCTGATGCAGGGTGAGGGGCAAGGGAATATTTACCTGACTCCCCGACTGGAGGCTGCCAGTCCATAGATAAGTGGCAACGGCCTGGTGACCGGCTGTCAGAAGAAGCTCAACACTTGTAACTTCTGTGGAGCCTCCGTTGAGCAAAGTAGCCTGGAATTGAAGGAAATCTCCGTTAAGCTGGCAATCCACATTAGATAAAACTAGGCCGATGCCCGGAGGATCTGCAATCAAGAGAACCCTGGCTGTATCTGTACAGCCGTTTGGACTCTGGCCCACGAGCGACACAATGTAATTACCTCCATCCTGAATTGTGAGCTGGGAAGGTTGATCACCCTGATGGAAAAGGACACCATTCAAAAACCATAAGTATTGGTGCGCCCCTGAGGACTGGTTGATAAAATCTACCTGTAGAGGCACAGGTCCCCCCGGAGGTATCGCGGTAAACGAAGTGTGGGGTGCATCTTTCACGAAGACAGTATGTTGCACGGAGTCCCGACATCCACCGGCGGATTGCACAACCAGCCGTATGGTACGCCAGCCGGTAGCACCCTCTGGAAATGCATAGCTCACATTTTGTCCTGTTATCTGTCCTATATCGCTTATGCGCCATAAACGCCAGCCCACTCCGTCGTTGATCACACTGCCTGTATCACTGAGAGTTAAGGAAACTCCCACACACACACTGTCGGGTAAAGCGAATCCTGGCAATACGTCCTTATTGATTTCCAGAGTTTTAACGCGAAAAGCCTTACACACTTTATTTTGAGTAATGCTGTTTACCCTCAGGCTCACGGTGTATGTGCCCGCTGGATAAACCTGCTGGGGATGGGGTAAAGCGGATGTATTACCATTGCCTAGGTTCCACTGATAGCCAAGAAGGGCAACCCCGGGGGGCAGAGTCACCTGAGATGTAAATTGAACAGGCTCTCCAATGCAGGTACGATCATAGATGAATTCTGGAATGGCGGCAGGCAGAACAAACACCGGAACAGTGATGGTCTTGCTGCAAAGTGAATCGTTGAAAGCCCTCAGTGTAACCTGGTAAATTCCGGCAGAGGTGAATATGTGGAAAGGATTTTGGTCATTGGAATGGTTTTGAGCTCCGGACGAGGGATCGCCGAAGTGCCATTCCCATTGTACCACATTTCCTCCCGGCATGGAACTTTGGTCAAAAAAGAAGGTGGTATCAAAAATGCAGGGATCAGTGGAATAATTAAATGCTGGGGTGGGTTGCGCTAAGATGTTAAGTACTTTGGTCTTTTGTCCCAAGCATCCGCTCTGCCCCAGCACTTTCAGTGTTACCCATTTGGGGCCGGGAGTTGGAAAAAGATGGATGGCCTGAGAACCGGAGGCTGTTACTCCCCCACCAAACTGCCACTGGTAATTGCTCACAGGCTGGTCCACGATGGCAGAGAACTGTATGGTATCGCCCGCACACCGAGTGCTGGTGGCAAAATCCACCAGCGGAGCCACACCCGCCACTGTCACCTGCACAGTGTCAGAGGCCACGCAACCGTTTTGATTAGTGGCAATGGCCCAATATAAACCGGATGTGTTGACAACCAAAAGCGTATCGCTAGACCCATCACTCCACAGAAACTGGGCACCCTGACCGGCTGGCATATTGAATGCCAGAAAATTGCCAGCACACAAAGTTTGAGAAGAAGCGCCCAGATCTGCATCAGGAAATGAATCCAGAACCAGAGTGACGGTATCAGAAGTGAAGGAGCAATTGAAAGCATCTGTTACGGTCAAATAGTAACTACCCGGCTGGGTAATGGTAAGGGTATTGCCCGTAGAACCGTTAGACCAGAGCAGATTGTAACCAGGGGGTACATTTGGATCCCACACTATAGCACTACCGCTACACAGATGCCCGTCACTTAACTGCTGAAAATTGAAAGGAGGCAATACGCGGATGGTATCGGCACTTACCCTTCCAAAGGGGTCCACCACCTGCACCCAGTACGTTCCTAAATTGGTGGCTACAATGGAGGGTGTGGTGTCGCCTGTGTTCCAGAGGTAGCTAGAATAAAAATCCCCTGCTTGAAGAGTTACATTGGCACAAATACCGTTTGCCACCACATCTGGACCTAAATTCACAGGCGGAGCATATTTGTCCAAAATAAATTTTTCTACAATTTTCCTCTGAGTATCACTAAGGGCCTCATTAAATAAAATAAATTCTTGAACTTCAAAATGTCCCGTTAAGTTTCCATTCTGATCAGCCCCCAGTCGGAAAGTGGCTGTGGGGTGAACCGGTACGGGCACAGAGAGGGAAGAGTTCTGAAGATGGCCATTTTTGAATATTTTGGCAGGACCTCCTGGAGAAGTGCTCGGTACATCAGCCACCGTTATGAGAGCATATTGGGAATTTGTCGTATAAAAGTCGTAGGTGAAAGCACTCTGGGCACCATCATAGGCCAGCGCTCTGTAACGGCCGTCATTTTGTTCGGTGACGGCACACCGACAAGTGTAAGCGGGGGGAAGGGCTGAGGCATTTCCTAAATAATACAGAAAGCCCAGACTTTGATTATAACATTTTCCAAATTGGAAAATGAAAAGGGGGTCGCTGTTCTCTATTTGTGCTGGAGTAATATTGGAAGTGAAATACTCCTGATTACCTGGGAAAAAAATCCTAGGCCAGTTGCGAAAGCCGCCTTGGGCCAGGTAAACAGGCCGATTGGCCGGAACGTTCTGAAACAAATCATAGCCTGAACCCGACAAGGTGGGCCAGGTAGCCACCCCTGTATTGTTGGGCAGATTTAGGTCCTGAGCGGAACCCCAAAAGAGACATCCGGGGAAGGAGTTCGGGGTATAGGCATAGAAAGTTCGCGGGAAACTCCATGGTGTGGGCCCGCCCGAAGTGATGGCCCGTACTCTCCAATAATAGACCTGACCTGAGGAAAGATTGGGAGTATAGAACGAATTGTTCGTTGTAAATGTGGTGGCCCCGATGAAATCAGGCTGCGTGGCTATTTGAAGTTCATAGCTTAAAGCACCTGGATAATTGTCCCAGGAAAATACCATTCCGGTGGGACTTGCACAGAGGGTGTGTTCCGGATGTATCAAAGAAGGTATCTGGCTCAAAAGATGCCGCAGGGGTAAACAAAAAGTAAATAACAAACTCCCTGATATCTTCAAAATATAAAAAAGCTTTGGGGCTCTCACTGCCTTCAAAAATAATAATTGGCAATGATAAGCTCCTCTGAGCCCCAAAAACTGAAGTATATTTTTGCGCCGTGAGCCGCCCCATCTCCTCTCAACGCACTTCGCAGGAGTGGACGGAAGTAATTTCACCACGTAGGCCCTGGTGGGATTTGAGGTTGCATGAATTGTGGCGTTACAGATTTCTGATTAGCCTTTTCATTCGCCGCGACATCGTATCGGTATATAAGCAGACCATTCTGGGACCTTTATGGTTGTTTTTGGCCCCTTTGTTCACGGTATTCATGTTCACGTTGGTTTTCAACCGCATCGCTGGCATCAGCACTGAGGGCATTCCGGCTCCCCTCTTTTACATGGCCGGTATAAGCATCTGGAACTTTTTCCAGGGCTCATTCCAGGCTTGTTCCACCACTTTTGTGGCCAATGTCAATCTGTTTGGAAAAGTGTACTTTCCCCGTCTCACAGTGCCCATTGCAGCTGTATTAAGCAACCTCTTCAAATTCTCCATGCAAATGCTGGCATTTCTGGTTTTATATATTTTTTATTCGTTAAGGGGCGATTTCAAACCCTCCATTACACTAAATCTCCTTTGGTTACCTTTCCTTCTGCTGATCATGGGTGCCCTAGCTGCAGGAGCTGGGCTAATCATCACATCTCTCACCACCAAATACCGGGATTTGACATTCTTTATCGGCTTCGGAGTCACACTTCTTATGTACGCCACTCCGGTTATTTACCCTATCTCAGCTATTCCGGAAATGTACAAAAGTTTTATTGAGATAAATCCAATAAGTCCATTAGTTGAATCGTTCAGGTATGCCTTACTTGGTGTAGGCAGCCACTCCTGGAATAGTATTCTATATAGTTTTATTTTTACAATTTTTCAATTGCTAATTGGTTTAATTATATTCAACCGTGTGGAAAAAAACTTTATGGATACAGTATGAAAAATTTAAAATCTGCCATACTTAGAACGCGATAAGAATCTTTTAAAAAATCAGTAGAAGCATTAAATTAAGGTTTCCTAAGATAAAAATGATAAAATTATTTCAGAACTTCTCCAAAAAATTCAAAAATTCAATATTAGAGATTCAATATTTAAGCATTTAATTGTTTTTGAAACTGCCCATTAACTTCTTGAAGATAAAATACCTTGCAGGGCTTGTTCTTGGGCCTATTTCCCTTCTATACGGCATAGTAGTATGGACGAGGAATAAGTTTTTTGATGCAGGTTTGTTAAAGATATACGAACCCCTTTATCCAGTAATTTCTGTAGGCAATATCACTACGGGAGGCACCGGCAAAACCCCCTTTTGCATGATGTTAGCCAAGTTTTTCCTAGATAGAGGCATACCTGTGGTTTATATTTCAAGGGGTTATGGCCGCCAATCCCGTGGCCTACGTCGGGTTGACCCTACAACCACAGCCAGAATCTCCGGTGATGAACCTTTGATGGTATCCAGGCGGGTTCCTGGATTACTTGTTCTGGTATCAGCTCAACGTGCCAAAGCTCTTGAAAAAGCAAAGGCTACTTTAGAACGGCCTTTTCTGAGTATCATGGATGATGCTTTCCAGCATCGCCGTGTAAAGCCCATCCTTAACATCGTTCTTTTGGCTGAACGCGATTTGGAACCACCCCGGCTGCTTCTGCCCGCCGGACGCCTAAGGGAACCCTTAAAAAGCCTTCAGAGAGCCCATGCCCTAATAGTAACCAAGGAAATGACCGGACGATACACGGAAAAGCTGTTCCGCGAATTCCCCGAAAAACCAATTTTTAAAGGTAATGTATGCATTGAAGGCTTTTTTAAATATTCTGACAGCGTGTTTCACAAGGAAATCCCGTATAGAAAATTTTATGTATTCTGCGGCATTGGATATCCTGAACATTTTCTTAATGATCTGAAGAATTTTGGAACAGTTATAGGCAAACGTATATTTGCCGACCACCATTGGTATTCAGAAACGGATGTTCGTGAAATACTTACGGAATTTGATCTACTTTCCATTGAAAACAAAATCCTTGTGACCACTGAAAAAGACCTTGTTCGACTGGAAGAATTATCTGAATTTCCAGTCCTTCTGGGCAGAAGGCCCCTGTTCATAGCCCGTTCCTCATTTATTTTTAAAGATAAAAATGAAAGACACAGGTTTTTTGAATTTATCAGCTCTAGTACAGGCCTTAAAACCCTTCTCGGAACAACTCCTAAAAACGACTGAAGAAAAATTTACTTTCGCCATTATATTAGGATCCGGCTTGGCCGATGCTGCTTCTGAATTTGAAATCATTCAAAAGATACCTTATGCGGACATTCCGGGATTTCCAACCACAGGAGTGAAAGGTCACCGTGGTCAACTTTCATTAATTAAGGATGCTAACAAGTCGGGCCTTTTATTTGAAGGTCGCTTCCACTACTACGAAGGCCTTACCATGCAACAGGTTACAGCCCCTGTGCTTCTGGCTTACCTCTGTGGGGTGCGCTACCTGTTGCTTACCAACGCCTCCGGCGGCCTCAATCCCTCCTTTGAGATTGGGGATATTATGCTGGTGGAAGATCAAATCAATTTGATGGGGGATTCCCCATTGCGTGGCCCCAACGACGATAGTCTGGGTCCCCGCTTCCCTGATATGACGGAGGCCTTCAGTAAAAGTCTAATAAAAAAACTCATACGTATTGCCAAAGAAGAGAATTTGCCGCTGCACAGAGGAGTGTATGTGGGAGTTCATGGCCCATCATTTGAAACCCCTGCCGAGTACCGCTTTCTTCGTATTATAGGAGCCGATGCAGTGGGTATGAGCACAGTACCGGAAGTGATCATGGCCCGATATCTTAATCTAGAGGTCTCTTGCCTTTGTGTCATAACTGACCTTGGTGTAGAGGGACGTACGGTACAGGTGTCTCATGACGATGTACTGAAGGAAAGCAGTAAAAAAGCGAAACTTATTGCAAGGCTATACAAGCGACTTCTTCACGAAATTTTTTAGCAATAGTGTCCTATAGAACAGAAAGGTTTTTATCCCTCAGAAATTCATTTATCTTAAGATTAAGTTTCTAATCCAATATTTATATTTACCTGTTTGATATGATTACCTACAAGGTATTGTAAAAGTTGTGATCTGGTAATAGGCCGAAAAGTAAAAAACCGAAATCTTATTATTCGCTTTACCAAAATGTAGCAGCTTTAAATATGAAAAATTTTAATTTAATCTTTCGTTTAAAAGCTGGTTCAAAAATTTTGGAAATTGACTAACTTTAATATAATTAGACTGAATATCAAAAACATTTAACCAATCAAAATACTAATTAAACAAGTTAATTATATTTTACGGAGTTGTCACGGCCACTGGGATCACTTTTCCATTAAATAAAGCTGCGCCTTGAATGGCAAATTGTATTATGAATTGAGCCATGGCGGCGGGACTCACGGGACTCTGGTAACCTGGGAAAGCCTTACGAAGCATCGGTGTATCCACACTTCCTAACGCCAGGCAATTAACCCGAATGCCCCGGGGCTGCAGTTCGGTAGCCATGCATTCAGTCCAGCACGCCAGAGCAGCTTTGGAAGCAGAATACAAAGCCAGGCCAGGAAACTTGACACTGCCTTGAAAACCACCCATCGAACCAATATTTACTATATGGCTGCCAGAAGGCAAAGCAGGAAGCAAGGCATATGTTAGCCGCAGGGGACCCCAGAAATTCACTTCCCACATTTGGCGGGCTGCAGACTCATCCCAACTGCCCTTCGGATGAGTGATGAGCATTCCCGCATTGTGAATGAGAAACACTGGGGTTGAGCCTCGAAGTAGGTTTACAAGGTTGTCCTGGATAGTAAGGTCTGGCTCCAGATAATTGCATCGGTACATCTGCAAGCGACCACTCTGCAATGCCTCAGAGGAAAATTGTAGGGAGGCAGAGGAATTATCCAGGCTACTGGAGAGCGCTGCTACAAATGTGGTACCCGGCGAGGCCAGCGCTTCCCGGACAAGGGCCTGACCGAGCCCTCCGCCGGCACCGGTGATCACCCACCGAAAGGAGGCAGCCATCAGGCCGGCTGACCTTGAAACTGCAACAGTTCAGCCAAGGATGGATAACGCTCGGCAGCTTCTTGAAGAAGCCGACGCCATCGCTCTACCTCGCCCTGCAAGTGAGGTTTGCCTTCCATGAGTTCTAAAGCTTCCACGACCAGCAACCAAGTATGAAGGTTCACTTCGGGAATCTGCTTCAAAATGTGAGGCAATTGGTCAAAATTTTCTCCCGTGAGACGGATGTGGCGCACCTGTGCATAAAGATCGTGCAGGCGCCGCATCTGTGCATCGTACTGGATTTTGTGGGTTTTCTCGCGCGGCGGCTCAAACTTCAAAGGAAAGGCCCATGGATCCGCTACGCCCGAATACACAGACACCACACCATGCCCTACGGCCATGTCAAAGGTGCCCCACTCCGGACGAAATAGAATTGCCTCACCGTGGCGGACAGTACAGTCTTCAAATCGAAACAAGAGATTTTTACCATTTTCCCCACGCAGTAGGCCTTCATAACGACCTTCCAGCTCAATACCAGATTCAAAGATGCAATGCACGCGCTGACCCTCTACAAAACCTTGACTGGCCAGCTCTTCTGGACCCCAGTATTCCAGTCGAGCCTCTACACCTCGTAGTTTACCCACAATGGTGCTGAAACCTTCCTTATGGTAATCGGCTCCATGACCAGGAATTTGCCGGTTGTTGTAAGCCAGAGAAGCGGGTCCCGTGAATCGTACATAGGAAGGTCGCCCCCAGGGATCCTGCCGATACTCTGTAAGCGTTCCACTGATCTGAATGCCACTGCTAAGCACCACAGTGCAGGTATATCCGGATTCCAGGGCCTTCTGCAAGCCATAAACACCTCCCTTCCTCAGGGCCATAGTATCGGCAAACTGATTCAGTACATCCTTGAGATGGTCAAAATCAGGTGTCACAAACAACTGGGGCTGAGGTCTGGTGATATCGAAATCGGTGTACATGGCCTCTAACGTGTAGGGAATTTTTTTGACCTCTGGCCTCATACACCACATGCTTTCCCCGATGGAAGAGAGCAGTCCGGCGCCATAAATTTTGGGAGCCTCCATGGGTCCAATCAGGCCATACTCTACAGTCCACCAGTGTAGGCGGCGTATCAAAGCCATTTCTGATGGAGGCCCCATGTCGGCTGCAATTTCCGCTATACGTCTTTCCCCTTCTCGAATTTCATCTTCAGGGGTATAAGGATCTTCCTTTATAATAGAGAGGTGCCGGATGGCCTCAAATAGCTCAAAGTCGCGGCGCGAGCTGAAGGCCCGGCATCCAATCTCCCCAAAATAACGAAGGTATTCGGCATAATCTGGATCGGCAATGATAGGCGCATGGCCCGCCGCTTCATGGATAATGTCAGGAGCAGGGGTGTACTGTATATGTTCAATCTGACGAATATCGGCAGCTATCACGAGCACCTTATAAGCCTGGAATTCCATGAAGGCCTGGGGGTGAATGAATCCGTCCACGGTACAGGCAGCCCAACCGATGCGGCCCAGAATATCGTTCATCTCCTTCACGGAGGGTATTTTATCTAGGGTGATGCCCGTTTTTTCCAGCCCCTCTAGGTAAGATTTATGGGCCACGGTTTTTAGGTAATCCACATTACGGCGCATCACAAAACGCCACACAGCATGATCAGTGGCGGTGTAGTTTTCATAGTGCTGCGGCACCATGAAGGCTTTCAGATGAGGAGGCAGCGATTCTAATACCGGGCTGGAATAATCTAGTTTTTCTGAAGAAGCTCCTGTGAGATGACTCATGACCAGCAATTTCAGTTAGAACAAAGTTAGCAAATTTTAGGGGGAGATTGGATCAGTTAGGATATGGGATTTGTTTTGTAGCCAAGCACGTCCAATTAAAAAATGTTTTTTTCCCAATTGGTATCAATACAGCGTTTTTACCAGCCAATAACCTGCGATTCTATATTTTCTCTTGGAACCACTTGCTGGATTACCATTTGCCTAGGAATACTAGGGTTTTCCTATGCCGGTTATCAGTAATAGGGTCAAGGAACGATAGCCCCTTCCGCACGAGCTAAAGATTTATTAATTGAAAGCTTTTCTTTTTTTACTTTTTACTAGTTGATGAAACGATTCAAATATTTTTTTAAATCTTTTCATAACAACGTTTTGTTGGCTTCTATCAGGAACAAAAAAACGAAGATCTTCGAATTTTTGAGGTCTAGCGGTTTATAACAATGGTAGGAATAGGGGCAAAAATTTTTAAACCAAGGACTTTGTTAATGTTTATAAAATATGTCCGTTGTTAGTTATGGTAAAACTTATTAATTGATTCGAATCCGAAAAAAATTTCAAAAACTAAATGGGGCCATTTTAAGACTTGCTAAGGATCGTGTATGAAAATAAATGGAAGAGGAAGGTCCCTCAATAATTCCCAATCCCTGACAAGACCCCTAGAAATTTAATATTTCCTAAGAATGCTTACTCATTTTTCTTTCTTCGGCCTGGCAAGGGATTGGATTTCGTTTTTTCGGTTTTAGGATTCAAACTGTCAAAGGTGAAAAGAAGAGAAAAACGCAATGTGCTTTCCAGCGGATGCCTTTGCACAATGGGCACTAAATAGGAAACATCCAAACCAAAGGCGCTGTAGCGGACTCCGAAGCCCAACGTCACGAATCGGCGGTTGCCTTTTTGTTTGGCTTCGTTGAAATAGCCTAGACGGGCTGAAAATATATCACTATACCAATATTCAAGACCTGTGGAAAGCATCACTTCATGGAGTTCTTCGCGTAGGCCCCCGGGGGCGTCAAAAAAAGAAGTGAAGATGCCATCCAAAACACCTCGGTTAGGATCCCGACCGGCTATAATCACTTTTGAGCCGTCTGGATTAATGACGGGTCCGCCACCGGCGGAGTCAGTCAGGTAAACGGCCGGAGTGGGCACTAGCAACTTGTTGGCTTCCACTGCCCATAACAAAGAATTAAAATCATCCAGTTTCATTTGCAGGGATGTGCCCAGGCGAAAATTCATGGGGATAAAATCAGCGCGGGAGCCCTGCGAATACCTGATTTTAGAACCTAAATTGGTGAAAGCTGTTCCAAATCTGAAGATGATAGGCCGCTTTGCGATTGACCAGTTTTCGTTCTGGTAATAGAGACCTATATCTCCTGCACCGGCTTTTCCGGGGAAGGTGGCAGCACCGGCCACAGGGATGCCGAGCGTTAAGTTGGAATAAATAAACCTGAAAGCCACACCCATACTCAGGTTGTCAATTAGCTTCATGGAATACCCGGCATCTATGGCAAATTCATTGGGTGTATAGTTACCGATGGGGGTGCCAAAAATGTCAAAAAACTGAATGTTTCCTAAATTAAAGTAACGCAAAGAACCCAGAAGGGCGGCGCGGTCATTCTTTCCCAGTTTCTGGTAAAAGGCCAGATAAGCCATATTGATGTCGGGTACAAGGTTCCGCAGCCAGGGCGAATAGGTAAGAGAGATGGAGGTACGCCTTTGAGCGAAAGGCGCCTTGGCTAAATTCCAGTGCATGGAATTGGCATCGGCTTCTGTAGATACTCCGCAATCCCCCATGCCACCTGCTCGGGCGTCAGGAGCTACTATCAAAAAAGGAACTGCCGTTGTGATGGCATTGATGGTTTTACCATTCCTATAAGCCTCCAGGTATTCCTGACGGGATTGATATTGAGCGTGTATTAAAAGAGAAGATAAAGGAATCAGAAGTGCTGATAAAGAAACTTTTTTAAGCATGGAATAGTACGGTGTGCAAAAGTAGTCTTAATTTAACTATTGCCTTCAAAATTTATTGTGTGAGTCGGAGTCTAAAAAATCACCAGCTTAGATCCAGCACGGGCCGTACGGCCCTGCTCGTCGCGCAAGGTGACAGAATATGGATATACACCAGGCGCCAACTTATAACCTCCCTGCGCGGTACAATCCCAGCGGATATCCAGGCTACGGTAACCGCTGTTGAGGATTGGCTGGCGATGCTGGTAAACCAGGCGGCCTTGTAAGTCAAACACCCGGAGTTCGGCTTCCAGAGTGTGACCTGCAAGATTGTGGCTGAAACTGATGGTCACCTGGTCAGAAGCGGGGTTGGGAAATGCCGTCAGGTTGTTCAGGATGAGCCGGCTATTATCCAGCCTAAAAGCAAGCCAAGCATCGCCAGGGTTGTTACAATTGTCCCAGGCCACCACACGCAGAGTGTAAGTACCATCAGGCAGGGGTCCCAGAGGTAGCCGGGCTTCCCCATCCGTATAGCTGCCGGGGAAATAGTTGAAAAATTCATTTAGAATGTAGGTTTTATTCTCTGGACCTTCCAATACAGCCATCAGATCGTGTCCAATACCTGCACCGGTGGTGTTGATACCGTCTGAATCGCTAAGCCTCACGTACACTGCCAGGTTGGTGCCTGCCACATCACCTTCCTGATACAGACTGTCGTTTAGAAATAACTGCACTTCGGGCCCTTGCTGATTAGGGCAGTTGCCCGCTGAACCGCCAATGTAAAATTCCTGATATCCGTGGGCATCCGTAAAGCCGTTTTCGGCATATAAACTCATCTTGGCCTTGCCCACTGTGTATTGGATATCAATTGGAACCTTAAACGTCACCGACCAATGCCCATTCTGGACCAATCCCTGCCCGCGGAATACAATGTTCCTTTCCACCTCAAAAGGAATTTTCTGGGCCTGAGGATCATTCTGCAGCGTAGTAGTTTGCCCCGGCTTGTCAAACTGTGTGAAATAAATACGTCCGTTGAAATCAGAAAGCAACTGTCCGTCACGGTTTTCTATTACCCCTTTCACGGTAACGAGCGAGGTGGCCTTCATAGTGTCGGTTTCTTGGCCATCCACTGTGATGTTGGTAGCTCTCACCACGTGCTCCGGATAAGCCAAGCGCTGCGAGGGATCGCCAAATAGCAGCATCAGGGGATATGTGCCGCCATACTGATTTTTGCTTTTGCGCAGAATGTCGCCAAGTCGAGGCATATCAGTCTGGGATGTGTAGGACATCATGTTTCGAATGATGTTTTTATTAAAACTACCAATGACCGTGGTGGAACGTGTCGTGGATATGAGCCCGATGGCCCCTCCCTGATCCATTTCAATTAACCGTTCTCCGCCAGAGCGCAAATGAGGGTCGTCAAATCGTGTGAAAGTACAAGTGGCTGTGTAGTATAATGGCAAAGCATGGGCATTGGTTAAGGCATCAATCTGAGCCATGCCCAGAAGACGTTCGCTAGCCCAGCCGGTCTCTCCGCCATGGCCCACGTAAGAAATGAATAAAGTCCCTAACTTCATGCGCAGATCCAGTTCTCTTTGGGCATCTGGGTATCGCTGGCCGGAGGAGATGACTTGCCTATAAGCATCCAGATAAATTTTAGCCCGGTTCCATACGGGGAATTCGTTTTTCAGTATGCCACTCATGTCCTCTGAGGTGTACACGAAGATGTTTTCCCATGGCTCGTCCATATCATCCGCTACAAAAAGCACCTCGTTGCGCCAGGGCTTCAGGCAAGCCGGCGAAGAGGAATAACGGATTAGCTTATCAACCACCTTGGCAGCCTCTTCGCGATTCCTTACCGTGAGTCTTCCGATAGCTATATCCTGTTGCGCTGGACCGTACACCATGGTTTCATGGAGGCCGGTACCTGGTCTCAAAAAGGCATAAAACTCGTCGCTGCCGAAGCTCAATCCATTGCGCGAAAGGGAATTGGTGCTTTGGTAAGTGGGTACGAAGTTGGTGTTAATGTTGACCATTTTTGAGCCTTCCATGCGGTAGGTACGGTTCAGGTGGGTTTTATAGTCATAACTGGCGTCGCCGAAAAGCAAAACATAGCGAGGCATTTTCTGACCCTGCAAGCCCCGTAAGTAAAACATCTGCAAAAAGTTGCGGATAGCCGTAATATCCTGCTGGCCATGGGAAAATTCGTTATAAATCTGCTGCGGGGTTACAACGATGGCTTCCAACCCATCGTGCGCTTGGCGAAAATCAGCCAGTCTCTTTGCCTCTTCCTGAAAATCAGGCGGCGATATGATGATAAGATCCGGGGAAGGCAGTGCATGCAAATTCTGATTTTCTATTCGGCCAAAAAAATGGGGGCGTAAGGCCTCTTCCGGTTTAAATGCCACAAAGCGGCGGGGCACCTGCCCCCCAAATGTTCTAACCACACTGCCATTAAGCGGCCACTCGACGGGACGGGAGGGTTGGGTTACTTCCCACACTTTCACCCCGCTTAGCGCTCCGTTGAGCTGATAATCCACTCTATTTTTCCCCACCGTTTCGCTATGCATCAGAAATAGCTGCGAGCCCTCCTCTTTAACATTATAGCGTTCTACCTTAAGTTCAATGAAATCCAGCCAGGCCGTCTCGCAAGTGTTGTCCACCTTCACCATTTGCAGAACAATCTGTTCGGAAGCAAGACTAGCCGTTCCACACCGGGCTTCCCAGGATGCAAGGGGCGCCTCGTAATGGTCTGACACCAGGGGAGGAGTATGCTGCAACACCTGTACGCCATTGACTCGCAAGACCATCTGACCAGGAGAAGTAAGGCAACGCTCGGCCACAGCACTCCTCACAGACAGGGGCTTGCCCGTCAGGTGGGGGATGTTCAAGGTAAACTGGTGCTGGCTCAGCACGTCAAACCGCCGCCAGAACCATTGCCGCCCGGAACGAATCAGGTTCACCGAATCTTTTTCGATCAACACCAAATGTTCCCGCGCTGCTACCACCGTATCAGGAGAACCAAGGGCCTCCTCAGCCATGCTCAGGCGCAGTCCCTCAACAGGTTCTCCGAAATTTAAAAAGTAATAGGCTGTGTCGCTGTAGAGATGAGTTTGGTGGGAGTAGCGCAGACAGCTGTTGTCATACCTCCAGTCTAAGGGCCCCTTCCCAAAGAAGAAAAGCCCGTCCTCAGCGTCCATGAGTCCATTTCCGTTGACATCCACCACCCATAGGGGCACCTCCTGGACATCGTCCACCGGGGTGGAATCGGATCTTTCAAAAAGCATCAGACCTCCATGACCAAACAGACGGAAAGATGCTAAAGGCTTTCCAAGCGCCGGAACGCCCCACTGAACCAAATCCTGACCTTTCACTACATATACTCCATCATCGATCACACCCAGCTTATACCACAGTCCCGTAGCCAGAAGAGAAGTGGATTTATAATTGTAAAAATCCTGAGCACGTAGCAAAAAAGGCCCGTCTCCAAGAACCACATTAAGGGTCAGGGCGATTAAGATAGCAGGCTTTGTGAAACGATGGATATTCTTTTTCAAATGAGCAGGCCGATTTGAGAAAGAGATTAACGCTCAACAAAGGTATTTAGTACTTTTTTAAGATCGACTTTTGAAATATTTTGGTCAAGAGACCTTTACGCTTTTTAAAAATAAAAATTAAAGCATAACCACCGATTACTCCGACTCCCATAATTTCTTGCCGGTCAAGGCCTTCCACAGTTTACTGTAGTCTCCTTAAACCTGTTTTAACTGACCTCAAAGCCCATTAAGGGCATCAATAGGGAAAGTGTTTCTAATATATTTGCATCGTGCAAATAGCCTATCAGCCACTTTTAGGTTATTTCCAAGAATTTTTGCACCGAAAATTTTTGGAAAAATTTGTACTTTTGGAGGTGAAAAAGAATTGTGTAACTTTTGATACATAAATTTCGTTATTTACCTAACTTTACTCTGTTCATGCCCCTCTACCGGATTACCAGGATTCTGATGGCCGCCTTCGTTGCTCTTTCATTCTCACTGGAAGATGTCGGTGCTCAGGATCCTCAGTTCTCCCAATTTTATGCCAATCACCTGTACCTTAATCCGGCTTTTGCAGGTTCAGCCCGTTGTGCACGTTTCAGTCTTAATTACCGCAACCAGTGGCCGGCCATTTCAGGGAATTTCGTTACCTATAGTGCCTCTTATGACCAGCATATAGATGCCATTCAGGGTGGCATTGGCATAAATGCCTATGTAGACATGTCGGCCAACAATACACTTCGGACCACTTACGTGGGTGCTATGTATTCCTACTTGCTCAACATCAACCGCAAGCTTTCCATGCGTTTTGGTCTACAAGGTTCTTACGGCCAACGTAACATTGACTGGAGCAAGCTCACCTTCGGCGACCAGATTGATGCCCGCTACGGTTTTATTTATAATACCCAGGAGCAACGTCCTTTGGAAGTGACCCGTTTCTTTGACGTGAACGCCGGCACCATAATTTATTCTGATAAATTTTATGGGGGGGTTGCTGTAAGCCATGTCACCCAACCCAACGAAGGCTTTCTGGGCGTCAGCCGGTTACCAATGAAAATTACCGTCCATGCCGGTGCTGTTTTTCAGCTTAACCAGAGGAGCAAGTATGTATCGCCGGCCTCCATTTCGCCCAATATTCTGTTTCAGATGCAACAAAACTTTCGTCAGTTGAACGTAGGTTTCTATGCCACGAAGGGCGTCTTCGTAGGTGGCTTATGGTACCGCAATCTGGATTCTTTTATAATGCTTGCTGGCATTCAAAAGAATAATTTCAAGGTAGGTTACAGCTATGATTTTACCATTTCCCGACTTACTAATAGGACGGGAGGAGCTCATGAAGTCTCTATGGGTTTTATCATACCCTGTCGTCCCCCCATCCGCAGATTTCGCACCGTTCGGTGTCCCTCATTTTGAAATCACCAAAACCCTTATAACATTTTGAAAAAATTATCGTTATCAAAATCAAATAAATTAATTAAAGAAAATCAAGAATATGACTCTGAGAAATTTCGCTGTGTCTGTGGTGAGTGTCTTATCCCTCGCAGGTGCACTTAGTTCCTGCAAGCAAGAAGTCTCAGCCACCACCGGTTGGGCCTATAACGATCGCCGAAATGGTGGATTTGAAAAGGTGCCCTACACCGAGCAAGAAACTGGGCCTGGACTGATTCTCATCGAAGGGGGCACTTTCGTAATGGGCCGCACCGAACAAGATGTGATGTACGATTGGAACAATATGCCACGTCGGGTATCAGTGCATTCTTTCTACATGGATGAGACTGAAATTACAAACCTGGATTACAGAGAATACTTATATTGGATTTATCGGGTCTGGAAAGAGGATTATCCTGAAGTATATCGGAAAGCTTTGCCAGATACCCTGGTTTGGCGATCAAAGCTGGGTTACAACGAACCCTATGTGGAGTGGTATCTCCGTCATCCTGCCTACAACGAATATCCTGTGGTGGGCGTCAGCTGGATACAATGTAATGACTATTGCACCTGGCGCACGGATCGGGTAAACGAAATCATCCTCATCCGAGAAAACATTCTCAAAACCAACCCCAATCAAAAAGCCGAAGACAATTTCAACACAGAGGCATACTTGCATTATCAGTATCAGGGCCTTACCACCCGTCAGGGCGGACTCGTGGACCTGAATCCCAACGGCCAAGGCGTACGCAACGTCCGCATGGAAGATGGGATTCTTTTGCCCCGTTACCGACTTCCGACCGAAGCTGAGTGGGAATATGCAGCCTTGGCCCTTATCGGAAATACAGATCCCGAAACTGATCGTGAGATTATTAAGGACCGTAAAATGTATCCATGGACAGGTCATATTGCCCGTAATCCCAACGACGCCTTCAAGGGTGACTTTTTAGCCAACTTCCGTCGGGGACGCGGCGACTATATGGGATCTGCCGGACGCCTTAACGATGCGGGTTTTATCACTGTGCCTGTTTATAAATATTGGCCAAACGATTACGGCCTCTACAACATGGCTGGTAATGTAGCAGAATGGGTGATGGATACTTATCGCCCCCTCTCCCTTATGGATATGGATGATTACAATCCCTTCCGAGGTAATATTTTCAAGAAAAAGCTTTTAGATGCAGATGGGAACGTGGAGGAAAAGGATTCTTTAGGGAGAATTCGTTATGTGGAAGTTACGGAAGAAGAAAATTTAGAACGGAGAAATTATAAAAAGGCCGATTACCGTGATTACCTTGATGGAGACTACACCTCCTCTTTGTACTATGATGATGAAGAGTATGCGGATCCTTCCAAGAAGGACAAGCTAATGTACCAACAGTTTGATGATGGGCAGTGGACAGTTTACCGGCTCATTGACGATAAGGCCAAAGTGGTAAAAGGCGGGTCGTGGAAAGATCCTGCTTACTGGATGGTGGCAGGCACGCGCCGTTGGTTGGACGAAAGGGCCTCCACGGATTGGATAGGTTTTCGCTGTGCCATGGACCGCGTGGGCAGTCCAGTGGGGCTTGGCAAGGGTAAAATCAGGAAGAAAAACATTAAAGACGTAAGTCCCAAAAAAATGGTAAAAGGTAAAAAGCTCCTGAGTAAATAAAGGCATAATTTAGGAATTAAAACTGTTGCCCCTCTTTTTCTGAGGGGTTTTTTTTATTAATTTAGACTTTGAAAATGCTGGAAAGCGCCTCCATAGTTTTATGGGCTCTCCCCTACTTTGGGGTTCTCCTGGGCCTGGAGTTGTTGGCGGATTCCCGCAACGGCTGGCGATATTATAAAAGTCTGAGAGATACTCTCTCAAACTTGTACATCGGAATTGGTGAAGTATTGCTTAGCCTAGTTATCAAAACCGCCATGATCGGAGTTTACGACTTGGTATCCCGTCGGTTTTCTCTTTTTAGTATCCCAGATAATTTCTGGACAGCTATGGTATTTTTTATATTATTTGACTTCATTTATTATTGGGCTCACCGGCTAGGGCACGAAGTCAATTTCATGTGGGCCGGCCATGTACCCCATCATAGTTCGGAGGCCTTTAACCTCACTGTGGCTTTGCGTCAGCCATGGTTCCAGGTGCTCACCACCTGGTTTCTGTTTATACCTCTGGCAATTTTAGGCTTTAGTACCCAAATGCTAATTGTGGTTTCTGCTTTGGACATCCTTTATCAATACTGGATTCATACTTCATATATAAAAAAGCTTCCTGCATGGGTAGAATTTATCTTTAATACTCCTTCCCATCATAGGGTTCACCACGGACGACAGCCCAAGTACTTGGACAAAAACCACGGAGGTGTTCTGATTATTTGGGATCGTCTCTTTGGCACTTTTCAGGCCGAAGAAGAAACCCCTGAATATGGTATTACACATCCCTTACGATCATGGAATCCCCTTTACGCAAACATCCACCACTTTGGCGAGATCTTGCATTTCATGACTTCTGAGAATAACTGGAAAAGTAAAATAATGACATTATGGATGTCTCCCGCAAAATTTAGCGATTTTAGTTTTAAAATTCGTGAGCCATCAAAAATATCTATAAAAAAAGACCCTACACTTAATCTGACCGAGAAAATGTTTTTCTTCTGGCAATTTGGTCATTTTTTGGGTCAGGCTCTTTTTCTCCTTGCCATAGCCTCAAAAACTCCTGTATCCTTCTGGAGTGCCCTTCTAATCTTTCTCTTATGGCATATTTTATCCATGGGCTTTTGGTGGGACGGCAAGCATCAAGCCTATTCCTCAGAAAGCATTCGCTTGATGTGCGTCACCATTTTTTCTATCATTTTACTGTCACATGTTTGGACATTGCCCCCCATATGTTATAGTTTTGGTTATTATTTAATATTCTATTCTGTCTTAACATTTTTGATTATTCATCATAAAGCCATATTAGCAAATGAAGCATAACATAACTTTTATGAAATTTTATTTTTAGGTAGATTTTTGGTAAAGCGAATTATTTTATCTTTCTCTGAGGAGGTTCTATTTCGCATTTTTATTTATATGATTTATTGAGTTTTTTGTTGTAGGTGTATTTTATCAAAAGAAAAAGCCACAAAAATCATTACATCTTAATGGGCATTTTAAGTATTGAAATAAATTAAATCTCCTGAACTACTTTTCCTTGATGGTCCGTGTGCTTTACCTCACCTACGACGGCCTCACCGACCCATTGGGCCAGAGCCAGATATTACCTTATCTGACAAGATTAGCGCGCAGCCACACTATTCACATTGTATCTTTTGAGAAAATTCGTTCTGAAGAAAAATTAGCTTCCCTACGTTCAGAATTATCTTCAGCAGGCTTAGGCTGGACGCCTTTGCCATACCACAAAAAGCCTCCGGTGTTGTCTACGGTGTGGGATATTGTCCTGCTAGAGTATTGGTGCCGGCGTCTTTGGCCAAAGCTGAAGCCTCAGATCGTGCACTGCCGCAGTTATATCACTGCCATTGCGGGCTACCATCTAAGGCGAAAGGCTCAATTCCTGTTCGATATGCGGGGTTTTTATGCCGACGAAAGACGGGAAAGCGGCTTGTGGCCTCCAAATCACCCTGTGTATGACATGGTGTACAAATTTTTCAAGTGGCAAGAAAGGGTGTGGTTGGGTAATGCAGCACACGTGGTAAGTCTCACGCATGCCGGAGCGTTGGAAATACAGAAAAAATTCGGGTTGCCGAAAGATAAAATCTCAGTGATACCCTGCGCTGCTGATGTGGCATTTTTCTCCAAGTGTTCCGAGGAGGAGGGACGAATGGCGCGACAAATACTTCGCATTCCGGACTCATCGTCTGTTTTAATTTACGTGGGTTCTCTGAGTACCTGGTATATGCCGAGGGAGATGATGGATTTTTTCGCCGTGTATAGACGACGAAATCCAGACTCTACATTCTTAATAGTGAACCGAGGAGAACATGATGTGGTCTGGCAGGCGGCGCAAATGGCTGGCCTGGAACCTGAATGCATCAGAGTGGTGGCCGCAGAGAGGTCCCAGATGCCCAGCCTTTTGAAAGCTGCCAACGCAGGATTATTTTTTGTGAGGCCTACCTATTCCAAATTGGCTTCTTCTCCTGTAAAAATGGGGGAAATGCTGGCTGCTGGATTACCGGTAATCACCAACTCGGGTGTGGGGGATGTAGACGCCATCGTGACGCAGGCCAACTGTGGCATACTGGTGAAAGGCTTTTCTGTGGATGATTATGAAGCAGCCATAGATAGGTGGCAGCAGGATTATGAGACGTACCGAAACAATGCTCTGAAAGCGGCAAAAAAATTTTTTGATTTAGAAGAAGGGGTGGAGCGTTATGAGGCCATTTATCGGCTTTTGGGGGAGGGATGACGGGTGTGCATCCGGAGGGACTCGAACCCCCAACCTGCGGAACCGGAATCCGACGTTCTATCCAGTTGAACTACGGATGCAGCAGTGCAAAGTTAAGGAAATTGAGTGAAAGAGGGCTTCAAGGAGTATGAAGAGGGCAGCCCACTTGCCCCCAGCTTGCAGGGACAGGCCCCAAAAAGTCTAAGGGATACTTTTTATTCTTTTAGCTGGCGAAAACGGCACAAGCCCTCCCGAAGAAAAGCAGCATATTCCCGCGGGGAGGGCGTGTATCCTCGGGGAGCTGCCAACAAACGTCCCTCTGGAGAAATGAGTACGTAAAGTGGCTGAGAGTTGGCCTTGAAATACTGTTGTTGGAAGTCACTCCAGCGTCCCCCCACCGTGGTGATGCGCTTTCCTGTCAAGGCAGAGCGATATTGTTGGGCGGGAGGTAAGGGAGCCTTATCGTCACAATACAGGGAAGCCAAAATGTACTCGTTGCGAAGGAGAGAAATCACTTCTTTTTCAGGCCAAACATTTTCTTCCATTTTTCGGCAGTTCACACAGTTCCAACCGGTAAAATCCAACATAACGGGTTTTTGAAGTCGCCGCGCACGCAGCATAGCTTTTGTGTAATCGTGTTCACAATCCAGGTTAAGGGGACACTGTGTGTTGTCCTCGCTTTTCCACTCAGCGTAAAAATCGGGTGGAGGAAAACCAGAAATTAGACGAAGAGGAGCCCCCCAAAGCCCCGGCACCAGATAAATGACAAAGCTGAGCGTGAGGGTACCCAACAAGAGGCGAGGAATGGAGAGCGGCTCCCCGCTATCACCTTTGAAGCGCAAGCCACCTAGCAGATAGATCCCCATGAGTCCAAAAATGGCAATCCACAGGGCAATGAACACCTCGCGCCGGATGATACCCCAATGGTAGGCCAGATCCACATTGGAAATGAATTTCATGGCGAGGGCCAACTCCAGAAAGCCTAAAGTCACCTTAACGGTATTAAGCCAAGCGCCGGAACGCGGGAGGCTCTGCAGCCATCCGGGGAAGGCCGCAAACACGGCAAAGGGGAGCGCAAGAGCCAGCGAAAAACCAAACATGCCAAGCAAAGGGCCCTGGGTGCTTCCATGCTGTGCGGCCTCTACAAGCAGGGTGCCAATGATGGGCCCCGTACACGAAAACGACACCAGCGACAGCGTGAAGGCCATAAAAAAAATACCCAAAAGTCCGCCCCGCGTGGATGCTTTGTCTACCCGGCTAACGAAGCCGCTGGGAATAGTAATCTCAAAAGCCCCGAAGAAAGAAATGGCAAAAATGACGAACACCACAAAGAACAATAAATTGAAAAAGGCCGAACTGGCCATTTGATTGAGGGCTTCAGCCCCGAAGAGCCGCGTGATGATGAAGCCTAACCCCGTGTATATGAGAAGGATAGACAAAGCATATAGAATAGCATTGCGGAGGCCTTTAGAGCGATCGTGGCTCTGCTTGGTGAAGAAGCTCACCGTTAAGGGTATCATAGGAAACACGCAAGGGGTAAGCAGCGCCAGGAATCCTCCCAGAAAACCCGCCAGAAAGATGCCCCAAAAACTGCGGTCAGCATTGGCAACTGAACTAGAACCGCATGCATCATCCAGCTTTTTAATTACACCGTCACTAAGAGGCTCTGGCATGGGCACTTCGCTAGAATCGTCAAGTAAAGTTTTCTTCGGAGCAAGAGTAGCAGCTGGTAAAGCGGTCTGGACACTATCGTGTGGCAGGGAATCCGGCTTAAAAAGGGCTTTCCGGCCCGTGGTGCCTTTCACTGGAATGATGATTTCTTCTTCCACCTGTACGCATTTGCCTAAGTCCGTACAGGCCTGTCCTTCCACTGTAACCTTTAACTCAAAATCGTCTTGGGTAAGCAGCTCAAGGTCCTGTTCAAATATGGCTTCCTTTTCAAACCACCGGGCTACGCCCTGCATAATGTCGTCATATTCTTCATGATGGGGCTTTGGCTGTCTAGCTTTTCCAACTTTTTTATAGAAGGGACTTTTTGGGAATTTAAACTGCAGAGGTAAGAACACCTCATCGGCATTCATTGCATAAAGGTGCCAGCCGGCATCAATGGTGGCCTTAAGACGTACAACGGCTTTTGTGCTGTCTTTGCGATGAAGACTACCCGTCCAGTGAGTTGGGCGTTCCATTTGAGCCAGCAGACCTAACGTAGGGCCTGAGATTAAACCGGTCGCAAAACATAGGAATTTCATCAAGGGTTCTAGTAAAACAATTTTGCGCATAGGCGGAACAATTAGGGTTATTCCTCAAATTCCTGGCCAGGAGCTAATCCGTGCCGACGCCGCACAAAAAATACCACGACGTATAGGATGGGCGTATCCGCCAGGGCTACGAGCGCTTTGAACATCCAACCATCAGCCATGTAATCCAGCATTGTGCCAAAAGGTATTTCCCCCGCAAAGATCACTCCCACCACTAATACGGTATCCACCAACTGGGAGAATATAGTGCTGCCGTTGTTGCGCAGCCAAAGCATACGCCCACCAGTGAGGCGTTTCCAGAAGTGGTACAGCACAACATCCACGTACTGAGCTATTAGATAGGCCAGCATGCTGGCAAAAATGAGGCGGGCCGAGTTATTGAACATCGTCGCATACAGGCTGTCACTGACGCGGCTTTCGGGGATAGCGTGATAGTAGCGGCCCAAGGAAATAATCACCAACGTGAATAGCGATGCCGCAAAACCCGCCAAAACCACGCGGTGGGTTTTGTTTCTTCCATAAAATTCAGAGAGAATATCAGTAATAAGGAAGGTGACTGGATAGGGTAAAACTCCAGCTGAAATAACAAATTTTCGAAAACCCAGATCTACGGACACAAACTTATTGGCAATGAGGTTGCAGGTGATGAGGGCGGAAATGAAGAGCGCGGCCAGAAGCAGATACATAAATTCCGTTTCGGGGCTGCGTGGAGCTGGAGCTGGAGCAGGGGAAGGCTGGCTCTGCGTCAAGCCGATTAAAATTTCACCTCTGGGACTCGCTCGGCTCCTTCGGAAGCCTCAAAATATCCGCGCTTTTCAAATCCAAAAAGGCCGGCAATCAAGTTGTTAGGAAAGCGGCGGATGAAGGCATTGTAGGCCATCACAGCATCATTAAAATCCTTACGAGCCGTGGCGATACGGTTTTCTGTACCCTCCAGTTGGACCTGAAGATCGCGGAAATTCTGATTAGCCTTAATATCCGGATAGCGTTCCACGATGACCAGCAGGCGACTCAAGGCCCCAGAAAGTTGGTCCTGTGCTTCCTGAAAGCGGCGTAAATTTTCAGGGGTGAGGTCATCTGCATTAAGTTTTATAGAGGTGGCAGCAGCCCTTGCTTCCACCACTCGGGTAAGTGTTTCTTGCTCAAAATCAGCGGCTCCCTTAACAGTATTTACCAGATTTGGAATGAGATCAGCACGGCGTTGGTATTGTGTTTCTACCTGAGCCCAAGCGCTTTCTACCTTTTCTTCCCGATTCACCATGTTATTGTAACTACATCCCAGCATGCCTACTATTAATAATAGCACGCCGAGCGCAATAAAAAGTGTTTTACGGGTATTCATGGCTTCAGTTGGGGAACAAATGTATGAAATCAGATCTTTTTTCAAATTTAATTTTCTGAAGGAACTGCATAATTTTCTTTAAAGCAATATCCTATTATAAATTCACATCAATTCTTCATTAGCTTTGCCCTCGCGCCATAGAATTTTTTTAGTTTTTTAAGAATCCTTGTATTTTATCGATTAAGGAATGAAATTTAGTTTTAATGAAAATTAATGGAAGCTTCAAATAGTAAATTGTTTTTCTTTAAGAATCCAATAAGAACAGGATTTAATAACTGAAATTTTATTTTAAAATTCTGAAGTACGCTAATAGCTGTTAGTGAAGTTTTTTAATGTCTAAGTTTTAATTAGATTTACCAAAAAGGAAGGATAATTATTTTTTCTTTTTATATTAACTTTATTAAGATTACGCTGTTCAATTTAGTTCTTAGGTTTTTTAGTTAATAAACCGAAACCAACAGCATTTAACGCATCAAATACATTTTGCCCCACCCTTTATGGAAAAAGCGATCGGCAGCTGTAGGGGCTTTTTCAATGTCTTCTCCGTCCATCTCGGTAATCACTCGGTAGAGGTAAACGCCAGATGCCAGGCGATCCCCGTACTGATCCGTACCATCCCACGCAAATTCTGTGATATTCCGACCTATGCGAATGGGCCCCAGCTCGTCCTGGAATATTTCGCGCACAATACGGCCATCGGTAGTCAAAATCTGAATTTTCATAAACGTGGGTATGCGATGGCCTGTGAGCGTAAATACAAATCGTGTGCTGGTGGAGAAGGGATTTGGATAGTTGAGCACTTCGGTGATGGTGGAGCGATTGATGATACGGAAGTCAATATTGTAATCGTAGTCACCGTTGCCCAGGCCGCTGGCATTTTGGCTTGCATCTCGGGCCCGCACACTGAGCCGATAAAGACCATCTTGGTCAGTAAAATCCGGACGATATTCCACGCGGGCTTCATTCTTGGGACCGGTAGCCGGGAAAAATGTAATCTCAGGATTCGTGAAGCTGAGTTTTTTAGGTGCACTGTCGTTGGGACGTTTCAGGAAAATCTCAAAGAGGCTTGTATCATTAAGCAGTAATAGCTTGTTTTCGTCCTTGAGTCGTATAACGATTTCAGGCTTGGCGGACACGATATCCCCATTCATAATCCGCACGCCGTCAAAGGTGACGTCCAGCAGGGGGTTAATTTTATCCTGCTGGGTATAGAAAGTGCGACTGGCGATGTTGTTGAAGTGAAAAAGTTCATGTTGGCGGCGCGGGTGGTCGTAGGGATTAGCTTCTATCCAGAGCACGTTCAAATTTGGGTAGGCCATGTTGCTCACGGAAAAGGTATCCGTCACCACAGCCCCGACAGGCAGCGGCGACAGCACTTTGTAATAGTTGTGGGAGACGTTGCCTTGGTCCACCACAAAATATTTCATCGCCAAACTATCCATAGGATAATCGCCGATGTTCTCCACTGGCACTGCAATGCGGAGGGTATGGCCCTGCGCTAAAGTGTCATCATAGAAATAATAACCCAAAGAAGGGTTGAGGGCACACTCGGGGACGCCATCAAACAGCACCCGCCAGCTTTGCAACTGGGAAGGAGTGTAGAGGCTGTCGTCGCGGGTGAAAAAGCTCAGTTTTAGGTAGGGATATTGGCTGGCATCGGCATAGTTGTGGAGATCAGGAATGTCCAATTGGGTGGGGTTGGTGATCACGAGCAGGGGCGTCTGGTTTCCAGCTCCGGTTATTCCAGAAACGGTAACGCTAATACTGTCTTGCGTGGGTTGCTCCTGGCTGCGAGTACGCCAATGAAACGATTTCCAGGCTGTGGCAGGTCCAATAATGGTGGAGAAAATGCGTCCGAATTTCCACTCGTTTTGTAGCACCGTTGTTAAGGTGATCATGTCGGTGGAGGTGGACCCCACCACTTCCTGGGCCGTAGCGGGATAGCCTTTCCGGGCGAAAAAGATGTAGGGCACATCCAGACTGTTGGAAGCCAAGTATGCGATGGTATCGGCTCCCAGATTCAGAAAAGCCTGCAACTGCGCTCCACTGAAATACTGAAAAGTGGTGGAATTCAGGGTGAACACCAGTACGTAATGGCCCGTGGGGATACTGTTGTTGAGCATGTCTTTAAGGGCTTCACGCGAAGGCGTCACATCAGGCCGGAAGTAGAAAAGTTTTTCCACGCGATTGCGACAGGCACAGTTGTCGTTTTCGTTACCAAAGTTGTGGTTGGGGTTCTGCCCGTTGCAGCGGGATCCCCAGGGCTCCAGCGTGGTAGGATCAATCACCGCCACCGCCAGCAGTGGCACAAATCCGCAGCCGGTGCCGTATTCCTGCAACACGCCATCCAGGTCGTACTTGCAGTAGTTAAGGGCTGCCAGGCTTGTGGGGTGGCCGATGGTCACCACTTTCAACTGCTTCAGATTGGGTGAAAAATCAAATCTTCGGAAAGGCCTGTTATAGACTATGTAGAGATAATCATCCTCCTTGAACTGGAAGAAGTGAGATTGACCCCAGCCGTACTTATCCTGAATGTATTCAAAGGATGATTCTTTCCATTTGTAGAAGACGCCGGTGCCGGCCGAATCCACCCCTACTCTCCAGAAATACACGGTGCTGTCAGTGAAAAGGAAGGGTGGTTTCCATTTCACCACGCCCCCCGACTGCAGGATAACGGTGTCACGAAGGAGGGGAGAATTAAAAAGGTCGGTGGTGTCAATCTGGAATTTGTACTTGCGGGGCGGCGCAAAAGGATCCCCTGTAGAGGCTTTTAACCATGAGGTATTATGAGGGATTACGGCAAACTTGGCCGGATAAACCGGAAAGATGTCGGAAGTGCCGATAAATACCTGAATGGTGGCGCTATTGTTAGTATTGGCCATCTCATCCACCATATCAGCAGGATCGGCCACTGCGGTAATCACATTCATGCCCGGGCCGTAGATGGGGTCTGTGGGGAGCTTCACATAGAAGGTGTCGGAGAAGTGGACCGGTTTGATGCGTTTGTACACGATATCTTCGGGCTTACCGGGCTTTGCATACTTCCGGCGTACTTCCACGTCTAAGCTGTCGGTCATGGCTTGGCCGGCATTGAACACGGCCACCTGAACCAGAAAGCTGTCCTGGTCGGTAGTCACTACTGAGGGGAGGGTTTTAATTTGAGGGGGCGTGATGACCAGATCGGGCTTTGGTAAGCCATACGTGGTGAGGGCTGGATCGCCGTGCAGCGCCATTTCCAGCGCAAGGGCGCGCCCATAAGGATTGGGCGACTGGTCGTAAAGTACCTGACTGGCATACGAAACGGCCGTCCCTAAAGGCTTTAGGTACCGCCGCCAGCAGATATTTTTATAAAATTCATAGCCATATTGCCCGATCCAAGCTGTCAGGTTAGCCGTGCTGGAGGCCACAAAGGCCACTGCACCTTTGAAGGGCTCGTGGACAAAGCGTTCACTCACGGTGTAGTAATCCTGGAATAAATCTCCGGAAAAACAACTATTGG
>JANWWQ010000039.1 GCA_025055635.1 Flavobacteriales bacterium | reverse complement strand
TCAATTTTGAATTCTGTAAGGGGAACCAGTACGCGAAGGGCGGTGCGCAGAGTCATGTTGGCCCTATACACGCTATCAGGTCGATGAGGAATGGCTACCGCCCGTAACAGTTTTCGCGCAGGGCCTAATCCGGCATCCTCACATTCCTGTGCCAATACCTCTTCCAAGCCACCAAAGGTTTTGATCACCAGATGGTCAGAGAGTTGCTCGGTGATCATAACATGACAAAAGCAGCCAAATATCCAAAATAAAAAGTTAAGGAATCTTCCAGGGCTAACCGTTAATCATTTTTATTTATCCTAAACACTCTGGTAGACTAAAAATCCTTCCCTCTTGTGTGTGGTAAAGACCCCGGCCACATCTGGGAAGTATCTTTTTTGCTCCTTCTTCTTTCAAATTCTCAGAAGGTATTGCAAAGATTTCATCATTACTTCCAAGCAAAGAATCAATCATCAACATAAAGCCGTTTTGGGGACTTAACAATTCATGCATAACTTTGCTGGCCCATTGGGGACATAGCTCAGTTGGCTAGAGCGCTACAATGGCATTGTAGAGGTCATGGGTTCGACTCCCATTGTCTCCACTAAGGTTATAGCTGATTTTCCCATATCTTAAGGAAATCAGCTACCAGAAATGTGCTCCCGCCCACCAATAAGGCACTTTCTGGAGTTAAGGAGGATTTTACATAATTCCAAGCGGTTGAAACATCTGGGACTACCTCGGCTTTTAGGCCTGCCTCTCGGACGCAATTCAGAAGCTGTTGTTCCGATTGAGAACGGGGCACGCTCATAGGAGAAAAGACAATTTTCGTAGAAGGGCTTAAAAATTTCACGAAATCAACGGGATTTTTTTCCCGTGTAAATCCCAATAGAACCCATTTATCCTTGTGAGAGAGGCTGTTAAACTGCGCCGCCACATAAGCATATCCATCGGGATTGTGGCCTGTATCAAGCACAACGAAGGGGTGCCAACTGAGCACCTGCCAACGGCCCCGAAGACCTGTATTCTCCACCACCTTACTGAGGCCCGCTGCCACAGCCTGTGGGCTAAGTTGAAACCCTTTCTCTCGCAACACATCCACAGCTGCAGCCACAGTGGCATAATTTTCCAACTGATAGTTGCCCTTCAAAGCGGCCTTTGTACGTGTCCAAAGAGTATCTGCCTTCCAGATGAGGACTTCATCATCCGCAAATTCGGCTTTGTATAAATGAAAAGCCGGAATGAGAGAGCTGTGAGCGCGGGCACAGGCTGCCTCAAAGACAGGCCAGGTATCTGCGCGCCAGGCTCCCACTACAACGGGTGTGTGGGGCTTGATGATGCCTGCTTTCTCGGCGGCAATCGCACTATGGGTGCAGCCCAGGAACTCCATGTGATCCAGGCCAATGTTGGTGATCACCGCGAGCAAGGGGCTCAACACGTTGGTGGAATCCAGCCTGCCTCCCATACCTGTTTCTACCACAGCCACATCCACCTGGTTTTTTTGAAAGTACCAAAAGGCCATGGCAATGGAAATTTCAAAAAATGAAGGGTGAATCTGGTCAGCCAAAGGTTGAATAAACCGCACGAAATCCACGACAGCCTCTTCAGAAATAGGAGTGCCATTTATTCGGATACGTTCCCGATAACTGGTGAGATGAGGGGAGGTAGTAAGGCCCGTGCAGTACCCAGCTTCCTGAAGCACGGAGGCCAGCATGTGGCACACACTGCCCTTACCATTTGTGCCAGCCACGTGCACAGAGGGGAACTTCAGATGAGGGTTATCCAATGCCGCGCAGAGGGCACGAATATTGGTAAGATCTTTTTTGTACGCAGGGGCGCCGATGCGTTGGAACATGGGCAAATGCCCTATCAACCATTGTTCACATTGCTGATAAGTTTTTAGCCGCATCCTGTAATTTTGAGTATGTTTGATTTCGGAGCCCTAAAGGTACTGCCGTCGGGGCAGGAGGCATGGGAAATTGTATGGCAGGCCTCCATGGAGGCAGGCCTTATATTGATGGACCGATGGAGAAACCATTTGGAAGTGCACCAAAAGGCCGATGAGAGTCCGGTCACGGAGGCCGATTGGGAGGCACAAAGAGTGCTCAACCGCTACCTCCAGAAAACCGGAATTCCCGTAATCGGTGAAGAAAACTCTCTGTCCGAGGAAGAGGTCCTTCCTGAAGTGTTTTGGCTCACTGATCCGCTGGATGGTACAAAAGGCTACATTAAAGGAAGAAATGAATTTTCGGTCAATATTGCCCTCATACACAATGGAGTGCCGCGGTTTGGCATGATTTACGCCCCAGCCCTGGGAGTGGCCTATGCCGGCATGTACGGTCAGGGCGCTTGGAAATGGGAACAACGAGCTGGGCAATGGACTGCGAAGCCATTGAAAGAACTTGTTTTTGATAAAACTTCAATACAAGAGGTTACATTGGTTTCTAACAACAAGAGCCTGAATAGCGATTTGGTGAACGATCTATCCCGTCACCTGGAGAATCAAAGACTCCAAGTGGTGCATTTACGGGCCAACAGCGCCATTAAATTTGGCTGGTTAGCAGAAGGTAGGGCCCACCTCTATCCGAGGGAAAACCCTTGTCATTCCTGGGACCTAGCGGCTGGGCAGGCCCTCCTGGAATCCCTGGGGGGACAGGTGTTGTGGCCCCCCGGCCAAGATTGTGCCCATCTTTACAAAACGGCTTTATTCATGCCGGTTCCCGTCCCTCTATGCGCCGTAGCCCACCGCACAGTGGCCGAACAACTCCTTCCCGATGGCTGGCAAAACCCTTTCCCTTTCGCCTGAGTTTCCCCGTGGGACGTATCCAGAAAGCTTAAAAATACAAGAGTTACAGGTTCTTAATCTCGTTCAAAAGTTTCTGTAGGGAATCTTTTGCATCCCCAAACAACATACGGGTCTTAGGAGAGTAAAACAGTTCATTTTCAATACCGGCGTATCCTTTACCCATGCTCCGTTTGAGGACAATGACGTTCTGGGCTTCTTCCACCTCCAAGATGGGCATGCCATAAATAGGACTAGAAGGATTATTTTTCGCCGCTGGGTTTACCACGTCATTAGCCCCCACCACAACCACCACGTCCGTAGAGGGCATCTCAGAGTTGGCCTCTTCCATTTCCAGTAGCTTCGTATAAGGCACATCGGCCTCTGCCAGCAGTACATTCATGTGACCGGGCATGCGGCCGGCCACGGGATGGATGGCGTACTTAACCTCAACCCCTTTCTCCTCTAAAATTTTCTCTAACTCATGGCAGATATGTTGAGCTTGAGCAACTGCTAGGCCATAACCGGGTACTACCATAACTTTTTTGCTATAAGCCAGCAAAACGGCGGCGTCAGAGACTTGAATTTCCCGGACAGCGCCTTGAGCCTGACCCTGGGCTGCGTTCGTACCACCAAAGTTTCCAATTAATACATTCAAAAGGGAACGGTTCATGGCTTTACACATCAGAACCGTAAGAATGGTGCCGGCCGATCCCACCAAAATTCCCCCTGTGAGCATTATCTGATTGTTGTAAAGGAATCCCCCGAAAGCAGCGGCCACGCCTGTGAAGGAATTAAGCAAAGAAATGACCACCGGCATATCCGCACCTCCGATGGGCAACACGAAGAGCACCCCATACAGAAGAGTGAGAAAGGCGATGCTATAAAGTAAGGGAAGATTGGAAAAAGAACTAAAAGTGAGCCAAGCGCCCAATGCAATAAGCAATATCAGCAGCAGCCCGTTCACAATATTCTGACCCTGGTAGCGAAAATCACCCAAATTCCCGTTCAATTTCAGGAAAGCTATCAAGGATCCTGAGAACGAAATGCCGCCGATGATCAGACCGGCTGCGATAGTACTGAGGATGAGCGGGCCATTCACGACGTTGTGGCTGTACTCCATGAGCGAGATCATGGCCGCACAGGCGCCCCCCATACCGTTGAACAAAGAGACCATCTGGGGCATGGCGGTCATCTTCACGCGGAGAGCGCCCTGAGTGCCCAGAAAAGAACCCAGGGCCATAGCTGCCAAAATGAGGGGAATGTTGCGCAAATGTTCCCCTTCAGGAGTGCGATAAAAGAAAAGGGTGGCCACGATGGCCAGCGTCATGCCGGCTGCGGCCACCAAATTGCCCCGCCGGGCACTCTCAGGGTGGCTGAGCATCTTAAGCCCTACTATAAAGCTCACGGAACCTATGATGTAGCTAAGCCACAGAATAATTTCCGAGTAGGAAGTGCTCATTTCTTCTTTTTCTTAAACATTTCCAGCATGCGGTTGGTCACGACAAATCCCCCCACCACGTTCAGGGTTCCCAGCAATACCGCAAAAAACCCTAGAATCTGAGCCACCCCGTCGTCGGAATCAGCCGACCCCATGACGATGATGGCACCGATAATTACCACGCCGTGAATGGCATTCGCCCCACTCATAAGGGGGGTGTGCAACACCGAAGGCACATGGGCGATCACTTCAACACCCAGAAAAATGGACAGAATGATTATGAAAACAGCCTCGCGGTTTTCATATAGAAATTGTAACAAACTTTCAATAAATCCCATAATTTTTATTGTTTTACCATTTGATTTTGAAACATTTCTTTGACACGGCCACTGATGATTTGACCCTTGTGGGTAATACAGCAGCCTGCCACAATATCATCGTCCAAATTGAGATGTAACCCTTTTTCTTTATTTATTAGTAAATTCAAAAAATTATATACATTTTTTGCGAACATGCGGCTGGCATCGCCCGGCATTTCGGACGGAAAATTGCTCTGACCTACGATGGTGACTCCATGGTACTGAACAATCTTATTATTCTCCGTCAGAGCACAGTTTCCTCCTGAAGCTGCTGCTAAGTCCACAATGACTGAGCCGGGTTTCATGGCTTTGACCATCTCCTCGGTAATGAGGAGAGGGGCTTTCCGGCCGGGGATTTGGGCTGTAGTGATAATCACATCGGCCTTAGCGGCGTATTGTGCAATTTTTTCGGCCTGACGCTTTTTATATTCTTCAGTTTGTTCTACAGCATAACCGCCCGCTTGGCTTGCATCAGCCGCACCTTCTACGTCCACGAAGCGAGCCCCAAGCGATTGCACTTCTTCTTTCACTTCCGGACGGGTGTCAAAGGCATCCACCACGGCACCGAGCCGCCGGGCGGTAGCAATGGCCTGCAAACCCGCTACTCCGGCACCAATTACCAAAACCTTGGCTGGTGCTATGCTTCCAGCCGCCGTCATTAACATCGGGAAAAATCGTGGCAACCTCCGAGCGGCTTCCAATACTGCCAGATAACCGGCCACAGTGGCCTGCGACGACAACACATCCATGGCCTGAGCCCGCGTGGTGCGAGGAATCATATCCAAGGAAAAACTAGTGAGCCCCAAAGACAGGAGCTTTTCCACCAAGGGACGTTGGTACAAGGGCTGAAAGACCCCCACCCACCAGGCTTCGGCTTTCATTTTTTCCAGTTCGGAAAATCCCAGGGGTTGAATAGATATAAGAAGATCGGCGGAAACAAGAAGTTCAGAACGGGGTTTAAGTTCAGCGCCTGCCCGGGCATAATCAGAGTCACTCAGATAGGCCTCCACGCCGGCACCGCTTTCTACCCATACTTCTGCCCCTAAGGCCTTGAGGCGGGGAAGCAGGTCGGGGGTCATGCAGACGCGGCGTTCCGGAGCAGTTTCTTTCAAGATGGCAATAATCATGAAGAATATGCGATTGAGAACGGAGCAAAAGTAGACTGAAGCCTCCGAACTTTGAATTGGGACGTAACGAATCGTTCTACTTTTGCCCAAACTCTTGACGGAGTGAAAGGCCCGTAAGGCACCAATGAAAAAATTTCAACCGACTAGTGCGCGTCAAATCCGTCGCCTTTTTGAATACATGCGGCCTTGGCGAGGATACTTCGCCGGGGGCCTGGCTGCTCTCTTTGTAAGTAGCATAACGTCGCTGGCGCTCTTTAATTACGTGGGGCATCTCATTGACGTGGAAGCGGGCCTTCTTAAGGAATCAGCATATCAGGTAATCGGCTGGCTGGCTATCATCCTGGCCGTGCAGGCGCTGGCCTCTTTTCTGCGTATTCGCCTCTTCGCCGTGGTCACTGAGCGCACCATTGCGTCCCTGCGCAGTGACGCCTTCCGGAGCCTGCTCCTAAAACCCATGGCGTTTTACTCCGAACGCCGCGTGGGCGAAATTACCAGTCGGCTCAGCGCGGATATCACTTCCATTAAAGACACTCTGACCAGCATTTTGGCCGAATTCATCCGGGAAATCATCATCATCACGGGGAGTGTGCTCATTATGGCTTGGACTTCCTGGCAACTGGTACTTTTCATGTTGGCTGCCTTGCCCGTGATGGCCTTGGTGGCCGTTGGGTTTGGCCGGCGCATTCGGGCCTTGTCACGCCAGGTGCAACAGCAAGCCGCCGAAGCCAACACCCTCACAGAGGAAGCCCTGCAGGCCATCGCTTCCGTCAAGGCCTACACCAGCGAGCGGTGGGAAATCCAGAAATATGATGCCCACAATGAGGCCATGGCCCGCTTAGGGCTGCACAATGCCTGGTTTAGAGCCCTGTTTGCTACAGTGGTGGTAGTGGTTCTTTTCGGGACTGTGGTGGCCATCGTATGGTTGGGAGCCAGCCTTGTGGCGCGGGGAATCATCACTCATGGTGATTTATTCAAGTTTTTCTTATTGTCTGTATTCATGGGCGCATCCATCGGTGGCTTGGCAGAAACATGGGGAGGCCTCCAAAAGGCCTTGGGAGCCATTGAAAGTCTTTTTGACCTGATGGATGCGACTCCTGAATATAACGGTGTGCCCCCCCACCGTCCTATTCAACGTCTTAAACTGACAGGGGATATTCAGCTTCAAAAGGTGGGATTTTGTTATCCCCGCTACCCGGAAAGGAAAGTACTGCACCAGCTCACCACCACATTGCCTGGGGGCTGCGTCACTGCGCTGGTGGGGCCCAGCGGGGCAGGAAAAACCACGTTGGCCTATCTTTTGCTCCGCTTCTATGAACCCACTGAAGGCCTTATCTGCATCGGAGATCAGGATATCCGAACCTTTGATCTTCAATCCTACCGGCACCGCTTCGCTGTGGTCCCCCAGGATATAGTGCTATTCGGAGGAACGATTTTTGAGAACATACTCTATGCGCGTCCAGAGGCATCGGCCCGCGAGGTGGAGGAAGCCGCCGCCAAAGCCCACGTCCTGGAGTTTGTGGAACAACTGCCCCAAGGATTTCAAACACTGGTAGGAGAACGGGGGACCCAGCTATCGGGCGGCCAACGCCAACGTGTGGCTTTAGCCCGGGCTTTCCTGAAAAATCCTGACATCCTCATACTTGACGAAGCCACCAGCGCCCTGGACTCCGTCTCCGAACAAATGATTCAGGAAGCGCTCTCCAAACTCATGAAAGACCGCACCACCATAATAATTGCCCACCGCTTGAGCACCATCCGCAGCGCCGATAAAATTCTGGTGCTCCATAAGGGACATCTTGTAGAAGAAGGCACCCACCAAGAACTCGTCGCCAAGCCCGATGGTCTCTATGCCCACCTCACGGCGCTCCAAAGCCTCACCTCGCCTGTTGAATAAATTAGAACGAAATAACATGGTAAAAAATTTGAACAAAGCCATAAGAAATTACCTTTTGTGGATTTTATTTTAATAATGAGGGTTTTCGTATCAAAAAGTTATTTAATCAAATACAACCTTCTTTAAAAATAAAGCAAATCAAAAGGATTGTATATCTTCAACAATTAATAAATTCATTAAAATTGCGCTATCAGACTTTAACTAAAAAGATTTTATTTTAAATTGGGTTTAATGGTATTCAAAAAAATCTCTTCAATCTTGCGCTTATCAAAGGGAATTACCATAATATTTAATTGCACAAAAATTAAGAAATAATTAATTTCCAATTTTGACCCAAAAAATTCTTTTCCCAGCTGATATGGAATCTCCACCTTCCGATATGTTCAACGCATTTAGCGTGATGGGGAAAATTTTTCCTTTACACCATGTGAAAAGATAGTCATTCAGCAGTTCCAGGCCGAATAAGGAGCATAGTATCGCCGTAGCTGAGAAAGCGATAGCCCAGGGAATGCTGGAGGGCTTCCGAGTAAATTCGCCGCCAGTCGGTTCCCACGAAGGCTTCCACAAGCATGAGGAGGGTACTGCGGGGTTGATGAAAATTGGTCAATAGCGCATCTGCACTACGTACTTGGTAACCTGGATAAATGTAAAGTGAAGTCTCTCCCTGCAGGCCTGCTAATCGTTCGTTGAGACACTTGATTTTCAGGGCCTCAATAGCTTCGCGGAAAGACACCCGGCTCTGATTCCATGGCCCTTCATAGGGCATATTCTGAGGCAGTTGGCTCACCCACCGGCCGCTTTTCAGTAGCTGCACACCAAGCCAATAGAGGGTTTCAAGAGTACGCAGTGACGTAGTTCCCACGGCCACTATAGGCCGCGTGGTAGAGGCAAGGGTTTCAAGAGCCGAAACCGTAACGTTGAAAATTTCCGGATGCATGCTATGGCGTCGCACATCATCCATATGGCGGACCGGGGCAAAGGTGCCAATCCCCACATGTAGGGTCAGAAATACCTGGGGTATCCCCTGGCGACGCAGAGCCTCCATAACCTCAGGAGTAAAATGCAACCCCGCTGTTGGGGCTGCCACTGAGCCGGCCTCACGGGCATAGCTGGTTTGATAGCGCTCGGTGTCAGAAATCTCCGGCTTTCTTTTAATGTATGGAGGTAAGGGCACTTCCCCAGCAATCTCCAGTACTTCCGCTAAGGTCAGCGTGGGAGGATACCACTCCAGCACGACGAAATCCCCCTGGCGGGAAACATTCAGTTGGAGTAAATTATTGTGCCAACGTAATGGCTTTTCCTTTTTCCATTTACGGGCATTACCCACAAGAGCCTTCCAACGGACTGGCGGATTCGCTGAAAGTGCCTCGCCGAAATCCGCATTCCAAGGTCTCAAAAGGAATATTTCAATCCTTTGTCCTTCATCGGTGGTGAAAAGAAGACGGGCTTTGAACACCCGGGAATCATTAAACACCAATAGAGGTCTCTGCCCTTGCCAGAAAGAAGGCAGCAAATCAGGGAGATGAAAAACGCGGTGCCCATGGATTATGCTTCCTCTGTCATATACCAACAGCAGGGCATTGTGACGTGGCTCTATCGGATATAAGGCTATGCGCTCCGGAGGCAAGACGTAATCAAAAGCCGCCAGGGAGTAATCCGGACTCATGCCGGCAGACCTTCGGCCACTAGAAGGGAATCCAGAATACGAAGTACTTCTTCAGCCGTGGCTGCGGTCACCAAACGCTGACGTAAAGCCTTAGCTTCCGGAAAACCTCTGAAATAGCTACCATAATGCATCCGCATTTCGTGGACGGCGGTGCGCTCTCCTTTCCATTCCACACTGCGCAACAAATGTTCCCGACACACTTGCACTTTTTCTTCCAAGGAAGGTTCTCCGGGATCTATTCCGGTGCGTATGTAATGCCTGACCCTGGCAAAAAACCATGGTGCTCCAATCGCGGCACGTCCAATCATGATGCCGTCCACTCCGTATCGCTTTTTGTATTCCACGGCCTTTTGGGGGCTGTCAATATCGCCGTTCCCAAATATGGGTATATGGATGCGAGGATTGTTTTTCACTTCAGCAATTTTGGTCCAGTCGGCCTGGCCCTTATACATTTGGGCGCGGGTGCGGCCATGGATGGTAAGGGCCTGGATGCCCACATCCTGTAGGCGTTCGGCTACTTCGGTGATATTGATGGAGTGTTCGTCCCAACCCAACCGAGTTTTCACGGTGACAGGTAAGTGGGTACTGCGCACGACGGCCTTGGTCAGGCGTACCATTAAAGGTACATCCTTCAGAACAGCAGCGCCGGCCCCTTTACATACCACCTTCTTCACCGGACAGCCAAAATTGATATCCACCAAATCGGGCTCCACCGCTTCTACGATCTCCGTCGCCATGGCCATGGCTTCTTCATCCCCTCCAAATATCTGGATGCCGAAGGGCCTTTCCTCCGGATAAAATTCTAGTTTTTTCTTGCTTTTGATGGCGTCGCGTATGAGACCCTCGCTGCTGACAAATTCAGAGTACACCAGATCGGCCCCATAGCGCCGACACAAAATCCGGAAGGGCGGATCGCTCACGTCTTCCATGGGCGCCAAAAGGAGTGGAAATTCTCCTAATTCCAGGGGACCTATGCGAACCACGAGCGCAAAATTACGCTGGTTGTGGTTCCGGTCCGTGGCACCATTAACGTCTCAATTCGAAGGAGACGAGATTTCCTGAACCTTGGGAGCGAAAAGCTGACGGTAATAGGCCCAAAAATGGGCCTGAGCATTGAACGGTTCCTCCCCTGGTTTTGGGAGCACAAAATTGTTTTGGTGTTTTGGATCTATAATGCGGGCTTTGGTGTTGTCCTTCCAATATATTTCACTGATATGACGGATGATGCGTTGATGCCGAGGATCCGTTATAGGGAAAGCCACCTCAATACGCCGGCTTAAGTTTCGGCTCATAAAATCTGCGGACGAAAGAAAATATTCCGGATTGCCTGCATTTTCAAAAATGTAAATCCGATTATGTTCCAGAAAGCGGTCCACCACACTGCGCACCTCAATACGGCTGCTTAAATCCGGGATGCCGGGCAGTAGCCGACAGATGCCCCGCACCACCATACGGATAGGTACTCCTTTCTCGGAGGCTTCATACAGCATATCAATCATTTCGGGATCGTCCAGGCCGTTCATTTTCAAGAAAATTCCTGCCGGCTTACCCTCCAGATGATGGATGATTTCCCTGTCAATACGGCGATAAATTTCGTAGCGCAGATGGTCAGGCGAAATCAGGAGGTGCTTAAATTCAAAGCGTTTACGCATATCCTCAAGCATCTCAAAAAGGTCGGCCACCTCGCTGGTAATTTTCTTGGAAGTGGTCATCAAGGCCAGGTCGGTATATTGAGTAGCGGTATTTTCGTTGAAGTTACCGGTAGCGAGGTAGGCGTAGCGTCGGGTTTGCTTACCTTTACGGCGCACCACCAGGCAGAGTTTAGCGTGCACTTTAAGACCCGGAAAGCTGTAGAGCACTTTCACTCCGGCCCGCTTTAGAATATCGCTGTATTCCAGGTTGCTTTCTTCATCAAAACGAGCCTTAACTTCAAAGAAAGCTGTGACGGACTTACCGTTAGCTGCAGCTTTCAGAAGCAGGTCAATCACCTTGGACTGCCGGGCCAGGCGGTACAAGGTTATTTTTATTTCGCTGACCGATTTGGATGAGGCTGCTTCCTCCAGGAAGCGTAGGAAATAATCAAAAGGCATGTAAGGATAATGCAGGAGCAGGGACTCTTTATGCAAGTATTTCAACAAAGATGGGGCTCCATCCACCTCGGGTACGCGCACGCGTTCTACGGGTGGGTATTGTAAATCGGGTCTTTGAACAATCTGGGGAAACTGGAAAAAATCAGAAAAGTTGTGATACACATCACCAGCCACTAGATCGTCGGGGTCCAATTCCAGGAATCCCTGGAGGGCTTCCAACATGGATACAGGGATTCGGCGGTCGTATAGGAAACGGGAAGGGGCTCCGTGGGCCCGCTCCTTGAGACTTTTCCGGATTTTCTTAACCAGGCTGCCCGAAAATTCATCCTCTATGTTCAACTCGGCATCGCGCGTCAGCTTTACCGAATAGCCTCCTGCATAAGGACGACCGCGAAGAGGATGGCATAGAGCCACCCGCAAAATATCGTCCACAAAGCAAAAATTGCGTTCTTGGCTACCGTTTTCTGAGTGAATTTCAATGAATCGGCCCGCCGCTTCCACAGGTACATTCATTAGAGTCATAGTGTCCACTCCCTTGCCGGGGCGGTGGAACACCAAATACAGCTTGCCATTCTCCAGAAAAACGCTTCGTTCTGACCAACCAGGCTTTTGAACTTTCACAAAGGGCCTCAGTTTTTCCTTAAAATAATTGAAGCAGAATTCTCTATGATGCTTCAGCAACCACGCCTCATCCCGAATAAATATGCCTTCCCGTTGCAAAGCCGGGAGAATGGATGTGCGAAAAGTGTGACCAAAAATTTCTTGTTGCCGAGATACCTCCTCTTTTATTTTCTTAAGCAGCTCGGCCGGCTCAAAGTCCAGATTTTTAACTTTTCTGGCCTCACTTAGGGAACGCAAGGCCGCTACCCGCACCCGGAAAAACTCCTCCAGATTGGAAGAAAATATGGCCAGAAATTTCACCCTTTCCAAAAGCGGATTATCTTCGTTCATGGCCTCCTGCAGAACGCGAAAGTTGAAGGACAACCAGCTCAGATTGGCCGAATAATACCGCTCCGTAATCACCTCATCCTTAGCCATGAGAAGCAAAATATTAGTTTGCAAATCTGCGAAAATGACCTCAATTCATGAAACCGAAAATACCTCTAACCGAAATTATATTTTCTTCCAATGGTTTTCTGTGATTAATTAAAAATATTTCGCATATAAAAAACCTACATAAATGGACCGCCCATCCAGCAAGAAGTAAATTCATCCATTATCAAATCAGAAAATAATCATTAGGGAAAATTTTCTATTTATATTTAGGTTTAGATTTGAGCAACTGGTATCTTAATGGAATTTTCCATATGAATTAAAATGATTTTTTTATTGAAATTTCCTGGAAGCTAAATGTTATGATTGCACGTAATTCTATCTTAATGCATAAAACTTTTGATAAAAAATTTAATATTATATTTTATTTATCCTTGTTTTTGACTCAAGGCGATGTAACGGGGTGATAAGTTTCTCTGATAAGGCTCAAGATGATAATCGCCGGCTTCATAACAAATACTAAAACCCCTTTCCTGAAGCAGGTTGCGCAGGTCCAAATCATAGTAAAGGCGCACTTTTTCAAGATACCTGGAAGTATTGTCCACTAATATTTCTTTACAAATGTGGGTGGGAGTTAAAAATTTATGAATTTGATAAAGGTGTCCGCTAAGCTTTTTTGTAATGTTCTGAAGTGATAAATTTTTTAATAAATGCGCGTTGAAAAAATCAAGAACGAACCACCCACCAGGTTTCAAAGATTTGTGGACTTTGTCAATTACCAAGGCGTTTTCTACATCGCTGAAATAGCCAAATGAGGTGAAAAGCAATAAGACTGCATCAAACAATTCCTGATAAGGAAGGAGGCGCATATCGCCCTGGACAAACTGGAGTCCTTCGGTCTCCTGAACTTTACAATAGGCGATGTTGCGTGCGGAGAGATCAAGGCCCGTGACGCGGTAGCCCAAAGCGTGCAGGATACGGGCATGACGCCCTCGGCCACAGGCCAGGTCCAGCACGTGGCTGCCCTTTGGCAGATTTAGACGTTCCACTAACCGTTCCAGAAAGGGTTGAGCCTCCTGCTCGTTGCGATGGGCGTAGAGACGGTGGTAATGTTCGGTATCAAACCACTCCCTGAACCATTCCTTACTTTCGCTGTTCATGAACCAAGAGGCCTTCAAAATTAGTCCCCTTCCCGAGCACAGCTTTGCCAGTGATAACAATACAGGAATTCATCCGGCGGCCTGGTTAGCTTTGCAACAGGCCGCCCAGGGTCAATGCCTGGCCTACGGGGATGATCCCTGGACGGCTGCGGCCCGTGCGCGGTTCTGCCAAGTGCTGGGCGCCGATGTGGAGGTGCTCTTTTTCCTCACCGGCACGGCAGCCAATATGGTAGCAGTGGCCGCCATGCTTCAACCCTGGGAGGCGCTCATCACCTCCTACCATGCTCACCTGTATGAGGATGAATGCGGGGCCCCGGAAAAATTCAGCGGGTGTAAAATTATTCCCGTGGACAGGGCTGACGGCAAGCTAACCCCTGAGGATGTGGAGCCCCTACTTGCTGTGCGGGGCGACGTGCACAGGGCACAGCCCCGTGCCATATCCATCACCCAAAGTACGGAATTCGGCAGGGTGTACACCTTGAAGGAAATCCGGACATTGGCAGACTATGTGCACCGCCATGGCATGTACTTGCACATGGATGGAGCCCGGCTGGCCAACGCCTGCGCAAGCTTGGGGTGCACCCTGAAAGAGATGATAATAGATACGGGGGTGGACATTGTGTCGTTGGGAGGTACAAAGAACGGTCTGCTTCATGCGGAGGCGCTGATTGTGGTGCATCCTGCCCTGCGAGAACGGGCACAATATCTGCAAAAGCAGGCAGGCCAACTGGTAAGTAAGATGCGCTTTGTAGCGGCTCAGTTTCTGGCCTATCTCCATGAAGACCTATACCTGCAATTGGCGGCACATGCCAATGCCATGGCTAGAGAACTGTCCCAACAATTGGCCAGGCTTCCGGGCCTTCGTTTGGCTCATCCCACAGAAGCCAATGGCGTTTTCGTGTATGTGCCATTAGAAAAGGTGGAGGCCCTGCGCAAGGGCGGGTACTTTTTCTTATTTGATGAGCGCACGGGCATGGCCCGCCTGATGTGCAACTATGCCACCGAACTGCACCATGTGGAGCTCCTTGTGGACCACTGGGCGCGTGTATTGAGCTGAAGGGGTGACAGAGCCTGGGGCTTTCTGCGTGAGGGATGCTGAGGGCGGCTCCTTCGGCTCTCCTCAGGAGCCGAAGGAGCCGGCACTGCCTTGGCCGCAGCCCTTGAGGCCGCGGCCAAGGATTGCCGAAGCGTACGCGGAACCCGGATCAGCTCGGCCCCTGCGGGCCGGCGGCAACCGCCGGTGGAGCGGAGGGCGGCCAACCGGCCGCCGGCCCGCAGGGGGCCCGCCCCAAAAAAGAATCCCCCGGAATCCCCGGGGGCAAAGAGATCAGATGATTTTAAATCCTGGACTTTTAATGGGCTATGACCAGACGGGTGCTTTGAGAACCCGAGGCCATGGAAACCGTGAGGATGTACACGCCAGAAGGCAGGGTGGCTGTGTCAATGAAGAAGGGCGAGGCAGGGTCGGCGGCCAGCGTGCGGGTCCATAGGGTGCGACCAGCCAGATCGGTCAAAGCGAGCCGGCCAAGTCCGGAAACGTCCCCCCAATGTACCTGAATACCAGAAGGAGTTACAATAGCCTTGAACAACGATTCTTCGGCCGTGGTGGAGGCCACGCTATGCTGGGCCTCCAGGTGAATGAGGAAGCGCAGGGGATGGTCGCCCTCCTGAGCGGTGAAGGAATAAGTGGGCTGGGTATTCATCACCTGAAATACGCCGATTTTCGTGTCTTCCAAGGTTACCGTAAGGCCTGTGGTTTCTACATGGCTGAACTCCAACACGTAAGTGCCTGTGGCCGGAATGGTGCAGCCTAAGGGAATCGGAGTCATGAAACCAGAGGCGGGTAAGGCGTTGATGGAAAGGGCCATATCACTACCGGCGGGACGGGTGAAGAGATTGGGAACGCCTGGACCGTTTTCAAATTTCACGCCATCGTAGTAAAAGTCATAGGCGTTGGTACGTCCGTTATCGTCAAAATATACCGTGGTTTCGTCTTGGTGGGAGTTGCCCAGGACACGGATTTTGAAGCCGCTGGCATACCCTAATTCATCGGAGAAGAAGGATGCGGTGAGACCTGGGAGTCGGTGGCTATTTTGGAACGTCACAGAGGTAGCCACGGGAGTAATGACCTGAAAAGCCTGGGAACTGCCGATGACGTTGGGATCGGCACCATTGGTGGCATCCATGCTGATCCAGTTGCCTCCCTTGTAGAGATAGGCCACATTGGAAAGGGTGGGATGAGAAGCGCGGAATTGATCCCATCCGATATTACTGGGATAGGGATTGCCCAGCATGTTGACGCCTTTTACAGGGTAGGTGCCCAATGTGATAGTGGACGTGACAGAGGGATTAGCCGAGGAGGTAAGGCCGCTAAACGTGACGGGACCATTGTTAGGAGTACCGGTAGCATTCACCACTAGACCGGCGGTTGGGATGTTGACAGCGTAACCGCGGCCGTTGGTGGCCTGACCACTGGTGCGAATTTCCCAACCCTGAAAACGGCAGGAAGTGATATCAGCCTCGTTCAGTTGCAGGATGTTAGCAAAAGGGGAGTTGGGATCTAGATAGGTGCATGAAGCATCAAAAATCATATTGGCCCCGTCGCTACCCAAACCATTCCATCCGCTCCCGCCGATGTCGGCCTGCCAGTCGCTCAAAGGCAGGTTGTTCACTGGAGAACTCATATAACCAAAGTAGGTATCAGCCATGGAACGTTCTACAGTAAGGGGAGCCGTCCAGTTTCCGCTTAAACCGGATGAAAAATTATCATAAAAGGCGGTGGCAGTGGGTGTGGATTTCAACACCACCGAGCCCGTTCCATAACTGGTTATACTTCCTGCTACATGACGAATCTGTTCCCACACCCTCAACGAACCATTGATACTGAAGGTAGTGAATTGGGGGCTGCTGTTGTCCAGCTGCACATGATTGGCATTGACCACTCCGCCGGGATTGATCACAAAACCCACAGGATAAGCGGCGTTGGTATTATTGGTAACCAGGAACAAGGTATCCTGAGGCGCTCCGAAGATGTTCAGAGTGCCGTTCACCGTGATCGTACCACCACGTTCACCTGAGCTGAGACCATTGATGCCGTCAATAGACACATTTCCGAAGGATTGCACCGTGACCCCAGTCCCAATATTAACATTGAAATTGGTGAAGTTGGTGTTGTTGTAAATGGTGGTCCCTGGAAACCTCAGGGTGGCATTCATGTTAATGTTAACGGTGGATGTGGAGGGCAATGTGGTATTTTTCCGAATTCGGGCCGGACGAAAATGGCCCGTACCGCTAATGATGCATGAAGCGGTTTCAATATTAAACCCAATCATGTCCGTGTTGTTCATATTGCCTATGATTCCATCGCATATTAAATCACCATGGATATTCCAATAGCGCATATTATTGGTGTTGGTGCTATCTCCCCGCCACAGCCGCCCACCGCTCTCCACGATGAGATCGCGCACATCAATAGGCGAGGATCCCATTTGGACCCAATGACCATTTTGAATGACCACATCTGTGTTTGCATTAAAAGCCGCCAGACCCGGCGTACCAGTGCGGGTGTTGCTCCATATAGCAGCCGTAGTGAGACCACTGCCCACGGAAAAAATGGCCGTGCCATTCCATGGGGTCATCTTGACTTCCACTCCACTACTCCACAAAGTGCCATTGCGTACAAATACCTTGAAGAAGTATTCCGTACCGTTGGAAAGCCCTGTAATGGTTTGAGTAGAGGCCGTCCCCTGATAAACCACTTTGCCGGCAGGCGTGAATGACGGAGCCAGGGAATAGTTGGTGTTGAAAGTGTAAGAGGTGGCGGTAGGAGACCCTGTGATAGTGGCCGTGTGGGCTACGATCAAGACGTCGCTGAAACAGGTCGGGTTTGTCCAGTTGAGAGTGACCTGCCCGTTGCCTGGTGTGGCGGTGAGACCTGTGACATTTGGCACGGCCCCAATAGAAAAAGTATATGAAGAACCCGCAGAGGGGGTGCCACTGGTGGTGGCCGTGGAATAAGTAAAGTTGGAGAGGGGGGTGGATGTGATGTGGATGGTATTCCCTACCGTGGCACAGGAAGACACGTCCATAGTGACGAAAAGGTAATGGGTGCCCACCGTAAGACTTTGAGTGAAGCCTGTAAAATTCAGGATCTGGCCTGGTCCCGTAGAAGTGTTTATGACAGCCAGGACGGGATCTGTGGGATCCAGCGTGGCATCGCTGGAGTAGCGAAGTTTAAAGCCGGTGATGTCGGCGGCGGCGTAGGTGCCTCCGGTGGTGAAAGAGGCGCCGCAAAGAGAGGTGGTATTGCCCGTGACATTCAGATCCACCTGGTAGATGGGTTTATCCGTATCTCCCAGGGAGGCGGTCAAGGGAGGCGGGCTGCTGAAGCTATGGGCCACGTTCGGAGTGGTGCCCAATGGGGAGCTGCTCACCGTGATGTCGTCCACCGCCAGCTCAGGACGGGTACCCGTGCCGGTAGACGAGGATTGATAATAGATCCAACGTAGTTGTACCAAACATTGGTTATTGCACACGGCAGGAAGGGTCACAGGTCCTACGACGGCAGAATGTCCTGCCGTATTATTCATCGTGTAGGAGGATCCGGGCACATCCGTAAAGTTGCCCGTATTACCTATTCTGTATTGAAGCTGGATTGTAAAAATACGAGGAGGGGAGCCACCAGCCACAGACATGGTGCGGCCCGTCCATGTAACCTGAATGTTGCTCCTCCCAGTTGTATTCAGGGCCAGCAAGGCACCCCCCACATAATTGTTGGGATTAGTGCCCGATGCATTACAGAAG
>JANWWQ010000038.1 GCA_025055635.1 Flavobacteriales bacterium | reverse complement strand
TTGCAGAATGTAACGTATGTAGCACCTGCCACGGCAGGAGGTACATTTACCAGCTCGCCCGCTGGGCTAGCCATATCCCCAACCACCGGCACTATTAATCTAGCGGGAAGTACACCCGGTAGTTATCAAATTACTTATACATCTAACGGGACGTGCTCCACATCCACTTCTAGGCCAATGCACATCTTGCCTCCAGACGACCCCACCTTTAGTTACGGACAAACAACTTTTTGTGTGAATGCCACCACTAACCCTATTCCGACTGTAAATACGCCTGGGGGAAACTTTACTGCCTCTCCGGCAGGATTGGTCTTTGTCAACAACGCAACGGGGGAAATTGATTTAGCGGCCAGTACTCCAGGTAGTTACACCATCACCTATACCACCAATGGTCCATGTATTTCCCAGGCATCCCAAAACATCACCTTGCTTCCGGGCGACAACAGCTTTTTCAGCTATCCCACCTCTACGTACTGCAGTAATGCTATCAATCCCTCTCCTACAGTGAACACGCCTGGGGGCACGTTTTCTGCTTCTCCAGCAGGACTTAGCATTAATGCGGCTACGGGTTTTATCAACCTGGCCACTTCACAGGCGGGTACTTACACTATTTCCTATACCACGGCAGGGCAATGTCCCTCCACCAGTACCTTTTCCATCACGGTGGTGCAAGCTGATGATGCCGGATTTAATTACTCCTCCCCGCTTTATTGTACAAATGCTTCTTCTAATCCTGTTCCTACCATTAATACGCCAGGTGGCACTTTTTCTGTGACTCCGCCCGGTCTCATTTTCACCAATAGCAGCACCGGTGAGATTAACTTATCCGTTTCTGCGCCCAATATTTATTCCATTAGCTACACCACCAATGGACAATGTCCCAACACCAGTAGCCAGACCGTTCAGATAGCCGCTCCTGGAAACAGCAATTTCACCTATTCTCAGCTGAGCTATTGCAAAAATGAACCCAACCCCACGCCGGCCGTCAGCGTACCGGGAGGTACTTTCAGTGCCTCACCGGCGGGACTTGTGTTTTTGAACTCCGCTCTGGGGACGATAAATCTTGCCGCCTCTGCAGCCAACACCTACACTATAACGTATAACTCTGGAGGAGCGTGTCCTACGTCCAGCACTCAAACCATCACGATCCATGATGTGGATGTGGCCACTTTCAGCTACGGACAGCTGAGTTTTTGTCTGGGCGGGAGTAACCCTTCGCCCACGGTGGCTACTCCCGGTGGCACTTTTTCTGTGACCCCTCCTGGTTTGGTATTCTCCAATTCCACAACTGGAACTATAGACCTAAGTAATTCGGTAGCTGGCAGTTACGCAGTGACCTATACCACCGCTGGTAATTGCCCAGCCTCCCATACGGAAACCATAATTCTTAACCCCCAAGTTTCGGCGGCCTTCAGCTACGGGCAAACCGATTTTTGTCTCGGGGATCCCAATCCCACACCTTCCGTGCTCAATCCGGGAGGCACCTTCTCAGCTTCACCGGTAGGTTTAGTTTTTGTGAGCAACGTTTTTGGAATAATTGACCTTACAGCCAGCAGCCCAGGCACCTATACCGTCACCTACACGACGGCGGGGAGCTGCACCACTTCGGCTACTCAAACGATTACCCTGCATACTGCAGGTAATGCCACTTTCTCTTACCCTCAAAATACCTACTGTCAAGGTGCACCCAACCCGGTGCCCACAGTGGTTCAACCCGGGGGCACATTTAGTTCTATACCTGCGGGAGTGGTATTTGTCAATCCAACCACGGGAGTAATTGACCTTAACAATAGCCTTCCGGGCTCTTACACGATCGTTTACACTACTCCGGGGCCCTGTTCCGTATCCTCCACCTTTCCAATTGTAATAAATGCCACTTCCAACGCGTATTTCGCCTATAGTCAAACCACCTACTGTCCTTCCGATCCTAACCCCACGCCCGCGGTAGTGACTCCAGGCGGGACATTTTCCTCCTCCCCACCCGGCCTGACTTTCCTCAACCCTTCTACTGGTACAATTAACATCAGTGCGTCCTTGGCCGGTACGTACACTGTCACATATAATACAGGCGGGGCCTGTCCTGGCACGAGTACCCAAACTATTACCATTGGCAGTAGTGCTAATCCTTCCTTCTCGTATTCTTCAACTTCCTTTTGTGTAGGAGGTTCCAACCCCACTCCCACCGTGAACACGCCCGGCGGCACTTTCTCTGCCACGCCTGCAGGCCTCGTTTTTGTGAATCCGAGTACTGGTACTATAAACCTGAGTGCCAGCTTACCTAATACTTATACTGTCACTTACACTACGGGTGGCACCTGTCCCTCCAGCAGCAGTGTGGGCATTGTTATTGCGGCAGCACCGAACGCTTCCTTTAGTTATGGTCAAACGGTTTTTTGCACAAATGGAACGAACCCCATACCGAATGTGGTAACTCCAGGGGGTACGTTCAGCTCCAGCCCAGCCGGTCTGAGCATAAACGCTGCCACGGGGCTCATTAATCTGGCTTCTTCTTCTCCCGGAACCTACACAGTCACCTATACCTTGGCCTCCACGTGCACCACCTCTTCCACCCAAACCTTGACCGTGAATGCGGCCCCCACTGTTTCCGTGAATTATCCACAGGCTTCTTATTGTCAGAACCAAGGGACCGTATCCCCTTCTTTCTCCCCTGCGGGAGGTACCTTTAGTTCAACCCCAGCTGGATTAAACATCAATACCACGTCCGGGGTCATTGATTTAAACGGAAGCGTGCCCGGTACCTACACCATCACCTATACAGTGGGAGGTAGCTGCCCAGCTCAGGCTACTACGTCGCTGGTGGTGAAACCTTTGCCCTCGGTTTCCATTTTCCCTGCAGGACCGTTTTGTGCCAATTCCCCGGCAACCCTTCTACAAGGGAGTCCTAGTGGGGGCTCATGGATTGCCTCTGCTTACCTAACTAGTGGCGGGCTATTTAATCCTTCTATAGCTGGTGTAGGGAACCATGTTGTACGCTATGTGGTGCAAAACAATCTTGGCTGCACGGATACAGCCACTAGCTTCATCACAGTGAACGCTGTTCCCTCTGTCACGGTGCCCCCGCAAGGGCCTTTTTGTACCTCCACCAGCGGAGTGGTATTGACGGGAACTCCAGCTGGAGGGACCTGGAGCGGCAATCCGTATATCACATCCGGAGGCCTGTTTTCTCCGGCTGCCAGTGGCGCCGGCAATTTCCCAGTGACCTACACTGTGAGTCAAAATGGCTGCATAGGTAGTGCTAGCCAAAATATTGTGGTCACTACTGCGCCAGTGGTGACCATCAATACCCCCGCCGGACTCTGCGCAGGGGGGCCAGCCCAAAACCTTAACGCTACACCAGCCGGAGGTTCGTGGAGCGGAGGGGCGTACATCAGTAGTAGTGGCCTATTTACCCCTCCCACAGCCCCTGGCAATTACAATGTTATCTACACGGTCACCTCATCTGTATGTACAACATCCGCCACGGCCACTGTGGTAGTGAATCCTGTACCTGATGCCACCATATTGACCACGGGGCCATTTTGTGTGAATCAAGGGCCCATTCAACTGGCTGCTGCCACTACGGGGGGTACTTGGAGCGGAGGTCCTTACATCAGTGCCACCGGTACCTTTTATCCCTCTGTGGCTGGAACAGGGACGCCTGCTACGGTGAACTACACGGTAACCAATGCTTACGGGTGTACCGCCACGGGCACAGCATCCATTACAGTGAACCCTGCGCCCCCAATAACAATTAACCCTGCTGGTCCTTTTTGTTCCAACGGTTCTCCAGTTACCCTGACCGCTACCCCCGTTGGCGGTACATGGAGCGGGAGTTGCATCACTACATCAGGTCAATTTAATCCATCGATTTGTGGTACTGGTATTCACAATGTCACTTACACTGTAACCCAGGCTGGCTGCACCAATTCGGCTACCACGAGTATTACGGTGAATGCTGTTCCGAATGCAGCCATTATCAATAGTGGTCCTTACTGCACCACGGGATCCCCTGTTCAGTTGCAAGCGGTAACTCCGGGCGGTACGTGGAGTGGTGGGCCCTATATTTCGGCTTCGGGCGTTTTTGATCCAAGTATAGCGGGAGTAGGTTCCCATTCTGTCACGCATACCATCACGCAAAACGGTTGCACCGCCAGCGCAACTACCACGGTTGTGGTGAACAGTGGTCCGGCCGTGAGTATCAATCCTGCCGGGCCCTTCTGCGCAAACGATCCTGTTCAGTTACTCACAGGGTCGCCAGGTGGAGGAGTTTGGAGCGGTAATCCTTATGTTTCCTCTGTAGGTCAATTCTTCCCGTCCAATGCTCCGCCTGGAGTGTACAATTTAATATATACTGTTACGGGCAGCAATGGATGTCAGGCCACCGCGACGGGCAGTGTCACCGTGAATGCTGTTCCCAACTCGGCCATAGCCCCTATTCCGGCTATTTGTTCTACTTCGCCGCCCACTCAATTAAATGCCGTGAACCCTGGCGGGACTTGGAGTGGCGGGTTGTATATTAGTGCATCGGGCGTCTTTAACCCCGCCATTTCAGGCCAGGGAATATTTCCTGTGACTTACACCCTGACCAATGGCAGTACGGGATGTAGCAGCTCCACTACGGTGAATGTAAATGTAGTGCCTGGTCCCAATGCCGGTATTGTGCCTCAGGCTCCTATCTGTTACAATCATGGCAATATCATTCTTACCCCCTACACGCCAGGCGGTACCTTCAGTGGAGGCCCCTATGTGACAGCTGGCGGTTTATTCAACCCCACGGTGGCCGGAGTAGGCAACTGGCCTGTCCATTACCAACTGACCGGTCCCGGCGGATGCATTGCTCAATCCACCTCGTACGTGACAGTGCTGGCACTGCCCAATGTGAGCATCACTCCGCCACCGGCTTTTTGCGATAATGATGGGGTGCAGGTGTTGGAAGGTTCTCCCTTGGGTGGTCAATGGTATGGAAATCCATTTGTGAGCGTCACAGGTCTTTTCTATCCATCGCAAGCAGGACCAGGCATTTATCCGGTTAAATACATTGCTACCTTGCCTAATGGTTGCTCCGATACGGCTGAGGTAATTGTGCAGGTGAATCAGGCACCTAATGCCACTATTAACCCAGCAGGGCCTTTCTGTGCCAATGAGCCGCCTTTCCTTCTGAGCGCTGCCACTAATGGAGGGACGTGGTCCGGAGGTACCTATATCAGTTCCAGTGGAGTCTTCTTCCCCTCGTTGGCTGCTGTGGGGGGCAATACCGTTCAATATACGGTAACGGACCCCGGAACCGGATGCAGCGCCACGGCTACTGCCAGTATTACGGTACTGGGCGTACCCAATGTGCAGATTGCTCCTGCCGGACCTTTCTGCAAAAATGATCCCATCACCAATCTTGTGGCTAACATTCCTGGAGGTGTCTGGGCAGGAGGTAACTACGTGAGTGGCTTCGGAAGCTTTAATCCACTCTATGCCAGTGTAGGCCAAAACCTGGTCACCTATACCGTTAATGCCAATAATGGATGCGTATCCACCGACAGTGCTTTTGTATTGGTATATGGGACACCGGATCCTTCATTCACAGCTCCCGCCACGGTGTGTGAAAACGACCCTCCCGTTACCCTAGTGCCTAATACGCCAGGTGGCTTATGGGAAGGCGGGCCGTACGTGAACGCAGGCACCTTTTATCCGAATATTGCTGGCATTGGAATGTGGCCCGTGATTTACTCCATCGTGGATACCAATGGATGTAAAAGTCAAAGCGGCGCAAACATCTTTGTGGAGGGGGCTCCTGTGGCAAACTGGACCTATTTCCCCAACGGGCTTCAGGTTACCTTTACCAACCTTTCTCAGAATGCCAATACTTTCATTTGGGATTTTGGTGACAACAGCTCCGGCTCGATTGCGTCCAATCCCTTCCACGTGTTCCCGGACAATGGTACTTACATAGTGCGCCTCATAGCCATTGGGGATTGTGGGTCCGATACCCTGATTCTACCCGTCACAGTGAATAAAAGTGTAGGATTATTAGAAAATTCCCCAGTACAATTACGTATATTCCCCAACCCTGTCCAGGATTACCTGACCATTGAATCGGTTGGTTCAGGATATTATACCTTAGCGGTCACGGTAGAGGACATTCAAGGTAGAAATACAGGCATCACATCCATGTGGAAAGCCGTTGGAGCCCATCAACAGAAAGTGGACTTAAGCCTTTTGGCCCCTGGTGTGTATGTGCTGCGCCTTCGGGTGGAGGAAAAAGAACAAACATTTAAAATTGTAAAGCAAGTTTATTAGTGACAGTATTGGTATGTCTATTTTCTTTAAGGGGTTGAAAAAAAAATATGCCGCTGCGATAGCCCTTTTTTCTGCAGTTACTTTTTTATTTTGGGAACCTGCAGTCTGGGCCCAATCCTATGAATTCACACCCAAGCAAATTCAAGAAATGGAACAACGCAAAACCGAGCTTTTGCGTCAGCCTCCTGAAGTTCGCTGGGATAAAGCCCCTCAGCCAGAACAGGATTGCCCCAACGCTCTACCCATCTGCAGCGATATCATTACCCAGCCAAATTCTTACAGCGGCACGGGCTTCATTCCCAATGAAATAAACGGCTCTTTTCCCTGTGGGTCCGCCAACACCCCAGGTTATGTGGAGAAGAATTCCGTCTGGTACATATTTACTGCACAAACCACGGGCATTCTCCAATTCACCCTCTCTCCTCTAAATCTATCTGATGACTACGATTGGGCGGTCTTCCGTCTACCTTCCTCCGAGGCCTGTCCCTTGCTGTATGTAGACCCTTCCCTGAGAGTATCATGTAACTTTTCGGCTATACCCGGAAATACGGGTCCTAATGGACAACCTGGACCCCAAAACGAAGCCCCCATCTTTGTAACTGCGGGAGAAACATACGTCATAAATGTATCCAATTTTTCAAGTACCCAAAGCGGTTATATTCTCAATTTTACAGGCTCCACGGCCACCCTGTATGACACGGTGCCTCCTGTTTTCACGGGTGCGCAATATGTATGTAATAATTATGGAATTCGTCTCTCTTTCAATGAACCGATAAAATGTGCCACCATTGCCAGCGACGGAACCGATTTTTTGGCCACGAACCTAGACAATGGCATCCCCATCCCTGTGGTGGGAGCGGTGGGTGTAGGTTGCTCACCATTTCAGCCCTTGTGCGATTTCATTGATGTCATGGTGGCACCCTCTTTTATTACCCAGCCCACCAACGTGGGGATTACATTGCAGACGGGATCGGACGGTAACACCATCGGGGATAAATGCGAGAATATGATGACCTTTTTGAATGCTCAGGCTCTTTTGATGCCAAAGCCAACAGTGGATTTTGGCCCTGATCGAAAGCTTTGTGCCATGACAGCCCCTTGGGAATACCCCCTGTTGGATGCTGGTAATCCAGGGAGTACCTATCAATGGACGCTCAACGGGGTGCCCCTCAACCATACGGAGCAGACATATCAAGTAACCCAGCCGGGGTACTACACGGTTACGGTGAATACCCTAGTGACGGCTGATCCCTGTATCATCACGGAGGACATAGATATTCAGACTGCAGTGGATTTCTGCGATAAAATACCCAACGCCTTGAGCCCCAACGGCGACGGAATCAACGACTTATATCTGAAAGGTTTTGACATCACCATTCTAAATCGCTGGGGTGACACTTTATATCAGGGCGGCGAAGGATGGGATGGAACTTACAATGGTCAAAAAGTATCAAATGGCACATATTACGCCATTATTAGATATACTGATTTGAATGGAGAAAAAAAGACCATAACTACTCCAGTCACTGTTGTTCATTAATGAAAATTAAAGCGACCTATTTTTTCATTTACCTGGGACTAGGATATCTCACCCTGCATTATCCCATTCAGGCGCAAACTATGCTGGAAAAAGCCAATTGGCTATACGAAGACCATAACTATGTAGAGGCCGCACATGAATTCCAGCAGATACACGATAAGATCAAAAAGCCCGAGCTTAAAGCCGAGGTGCTTTATAAAATAGGCATTTGCTATTATCAGCAATGGAAGCTCACGGAAGCAGCTAAGTGGCTTAATCAAGCTATTGAAGCCGGTTACCGTAGCGGGGATGCCTTTATTAAATTGGGGGATATTGCTCTTTACAACGGAGATTACAAAACCGCCCAGGCTTATTATCTGCAAGGCCTTAACACCGATAGTCTCAGTGCTATTTTGTTGGAACCCCGCTTAAAAACGTGCAAGTCCGCCCCTAAAGCCACGGAGCCCCAATCCAACCTTGTGCATCAAAGCGAAAAAGAACTTAACACCCGCTATTCTGATTTCAGCCCGGCTTTTATTAGTGCGAAAAAAATAGCCTTTACATCTGCCACTGAACCACCGCCTCTAGATAAAAAGGAAGCCAAGGATAAACCGACCGACAATCAGACAGGACAGCCTTTTTCAAAAATTTTTTTTGCTATAATGGATTCACTTTCCGGAGCTTGGAAACCGGCAGGAGCTCTTCCAGACGTCATCAACTCCCCTTACCATAATGGTGCCCTGGCCTTTGATCCCACCCACAATATCGTGTATTTCACCCAGTGTAATGGCTTTGATGGTAAAGGGAAAACCTGTAAGATTTATTCCTCCTCCTACAATCCTTCCACACATGCTTTTCAGCCTCCTCAGGTGCTGCCCTTTTGCTCGGAAGAATTCAACTGCGCCCATCCCGCTATCACCCCGGACGGAACCGTCCTTTACTTTAGTTCTGATAAGCCCGGCGGCTTGGGTGGCAAAGACTTGTATCGGGCTATTCGGTCAAAATCGGGTTCCTGGAGTGACATGATGAATTTAGGCCCCCTCATAAATACAGCTGGAGATGAAGTATTCCCTACCGTTTCGGGAGATACCTTATTATTTTTCTCTTCCAATGGACGTGAAGGCTTCGGAAATTTGGATATTTTCAAAGTAGTCGTAAAAAATGGTGTGCCTCAAAAACCTCAGCTCATGGAGTTACCTTTTAACTCCAGCGCTGATGACTTCGGACTTGTGATTTCACCAGAGTCCAAGTTCAAAGGGTTCTATTGCTCCAACCGCTTAGGGGGATTCGGAATGGATGATATTTACTCATTTAATCTCAATCCAAAATTTTATGATGTGGCTGGCTATGTCCGGGAAGAGAAAACTAATCTACCCATAGCCAACGCTAAAGTGAAAATGAAAGGCACCGACGGCAGCGAAGTGGAAGTGGTGACCGATGCCACAGGCCGTTTCAAAACAACCCAATGTAATCCCCAAGCCGGTTATTACATTCTGGCATCTGCGGAAAAATATTTTTCAAATTCCACACAGATACCCCCCCTCAATCCGGATAGTAGAGAAGACCAAAGTGCTATTTTAAAAGCCCGGACCAACGCTGAAATTTATCTTATGAAAATTACTAAAGAGGAAATCAAGCTTGAAAACATTTATTATGCTTACGACAGCTATGAACTCACGGAGGAATCAAAAATCGAACTGATGAAACTGGTGAAATTGTTAAAGGAAACCCCCAACATAAAAGTGCAACTCAACAGCCACACCGATGAACGGGGACGGGATGAGTACAACTTTTGGCTCTCAGAAAAAAGGGCCGAAAGCGTCATGAATTTCTTAATTGAAAATGGTATCGAACGGGAAAGGATGACCTACAAAGGGTGGGGAGAAACCAAACCCGTGTTCAAAAATGCCAAAACCGAAGAACAACACGCTGCTAATCGACGCACTACGTTTAACGTCATAGATGTTGGCGAATGAGAAATTTCCTCCGGCAATTCCTCTTTTTTCTGTTTTGCCTTATCCCCCCTCCTCTTATAGCTCAGAACGATCCCAACTGTACTCAATGGATGTTTGTGCGTAGCTTTCTAAACCCTGCTGCTACGGCCCTAAATAAAGGCATGGACCTAGCGCTCTGGGGTCGCGAACAATGGTGGGGACTGCCAGGGCGTCCAAGCACGCAAATGCTCACCGGAGGGCTTTATGTCCCGAAAGCCAAAAGTGCCCTTGGTCTTACTGTAATGCTGGATCGGTTGGGATACCAACGTAATCTCATTGGACGCGTTAACTACAGTGGGCAAATCACTGTCAATGAAAATATTTTCATAGCTCTGGGGTTAACGGTTGGCATCGTCAACACCGCTACACGTATACAAGAACTCTTCTGGCAGAACCCCGCTGAGCCGCTGCTTCAGCAAATACCTGACAATAAGTTCTTGCCCGATGTGGGAGTAGGTCTTGAGGTGGTGCATCCTAACTGGTATGTGGGCATGAGTGGTCAGCACTTGATTTATGGCCAAACCAGCTCTTACCCCGCCTATGCCCGTACATTGAATCTGTACTTCAGCTATTCATTTGACATCCGCAATTCCCTGGTGCGCATTGTACCCTCCGTGCTGGGGCGCTCTCCTCTCTTTTCGGTTTCTGTGGACGCTAATCTACTATTTTATTTCCTTAAAGACCGTTTCTGGCTTGGTGGTGGCTATCGGTACAGCGATGGAGCCTACGGTTTGGCTGGGGTTCAAATCGTCAAGGGCCTTTTCTTGGGCTATTCCTATGATTACTCCCTCAGTCGGTTGCAAACTCTCAACACAGGTTCCCATGAGTTGCACCTGCGCTACATGTATAAAAAGCCCCGCAAGCCCCTGCCATTCTTTCGGAACGTCAGAAATTATTAAATCCCATATTTTGCTTTGATCATCAGGCCTCTTAGGCCTCCAGTACTAAAAAGCTAATTTTGCACTTCCTTAATTTTTATGGAAGCCGTCACAACTCCTATTCAGACCAAAGCTTTCATTGACCTAGAACATCGCTTCGGAGCATTTAATTACCATCCTCTGCCAGTTGTGCTTGAGCGAGGCGAGGGGGTTTACGTATGGGATGTGGAGGGCCGCCGTTACCTAGATTTCCTAGCTGCCTATTCCGCTGTTAATCAAGGCCATTGCCATCCAAGGATTGTACAGGCACTCGTCACACAAGCGCAGAAGCTCACCCTTACGTCGCGGGCTTTTCACAATAATCTTCTGGGACCTTATGAAGAATTCATTTGTACCCTTTTCGGCTACGAACGAATGCTACCGGCCAATACAGGAGTAGAGGCCTGCGAGGCGGCTGTCAAGCTGGCACGGCACTGGGGATATAGAGTAAAAAAGGTGCCCGAAAACAAAGCTGCGGTGGTTTTTGCGGAAGGTAACTTCTGGGGCCGCTCTATTGCAGCCGTTTCAGCTTCCACAGACCCCCTCAGTTACAGCGATTTCGGTCCCTTTGTGCCGGAGTTTTACATAATTCCTTATGACGATCTAAATGCTCTGGAAGATATACTCAAAAAAAATTCCCATGTTGTCGCTTTCATGTGCGAACCCATTCTGGGAGAAGCCGGTGTGATAATTCCTGAGGAGGGCTACCTGCGAGGGGTAAGAGAAATTTGCTCCCGCTACAACGTTTTGTGGATTGCTGATGAAGTGCAAACCGGTCTAGGCCGAACAGGCCGAATGATTGCATGCGAGCATGAAGGCGTCAAGCCCGATATCCTTTGTTTAGGTAAAGCCTTGTCAGGAGGAGTCTATCCGGTTTCCGCTGTACTCACTTCCTCAGAAGTAATGCTCACACTGAAACCGGGTGAGCATGGGAGCACCTATGGAGGAAATCCCTTAGCCTGTGCTGTGGCCATGGAAGCCTTAAAAGTCATCCTCGACGAAGACCTTTGTGCCAACGCAGCGGCTCGAGGCGAGCAGTTGCGTCGGGAACTTGTCCGGATTGACAGTCGTCGCATCAGTGCTGTTCGTGGTAAAGGCCTTATGAATGCTTTAGTTATCAGACCCAAGGATGGCATTACAGCTTGGGAGGTGTGTCTGAAAATGATGGAATTGGGACTTTTGGCCAAGCCCACCCATCAGCATACCATTCGTCTCTCTCCTCCGCTTTGTATCACCGAAGATCAAATGGCTGAGGCCGCACGCATTATTCGGGAGGCCATCCTTTCGTTCGGTGATTGATTTGTAGGGAACCATCCTCACCCCATACAAAGGACAACCCATCATAAGCCAGACCCATACCAGGTGAAAGTTGGGATTCCACTTCGGCATGAAGGCCCATCTGATGGCTGATGTGCGTAAAAAACGTATACCGCGCCCCGATTCGTTGGGCAAGGGCTATGGCCTCGTCCAGGGAGAAATGAGAAATATGCGGGGTGCGACGCAGGGCATTAAGTATGAGCACATCTAAATCGCGGAGCTTTTGAAACTCCTCTTCCTCAATCCGGTTAGCATCCGTAATATATGCGAAATTGCCGATCCTAAATCCCAAAACAGGAAGCTTATGGTGCATGGCCTTGATCGGAATAATGAGGTGTCCGGCCACTTGGAAGGGTTTATCGTCAATCAGATGAAGCTCAATCTCCGGAATCCCAGGGTAATCTTCCCCGGAGAAAATATAATGGTATTCTCTTCTTAGAGCCGCTTCTACTCTTTCCGTGGCATACACCGATATCTTTTTCCCTTGCAAAAAATTGAATGGTCGGATATCATCCAGGCCAGCCACATGATCCTTGTGTTCGTGGGTGAATACCACTGCATCCAGTGTACGCGGGGCAGCCCTCAAGAGTTGTTGACGAAAATCGGGCCCTGCATCTATGGCCAACACGGCGTCAGACCATTCCACTAAAGCGGCACAGCGCAGCCTCTTGTCCCGAAAATCCTCTGACTGGCACACGGCACAGCGGCATGTGAGCACAGGAATACCGGCAGAGGTGCCCGTCCCTAAAAGTGTGACTTTCACAGAGCCTGTGGCTGGTTTTTCAGGTGAACCACTTTCTTCAGCAATAAGACAGCCTGCTCTACCTCAGAGGCTGTATTCATCCGACTAAATGATATTCGTACGGCGGGCCGCCCCGCTGGCTTACCCAATGCCTCTATCACATGAGATCCTTTCAAACTACCAGAAGAACATGCGCTTCCCCCGGATACAGCAAGTCCTTCGATATCCAACCTAAAGAGTAACATATCGGCATCAGGAAATTCAGGGAGCAGAACATTAAGAACGGTATAAAGGCTATTTTCAGAAATATCTCCGTTGAATTCAGCGTCGGGTATGTGCTGCTTTATTAAACGAATGGCCAGATTCTTTAGTCCTCGCACATGCCGCTCATGGTGTTCCCTTTCACTCATTGCCAGCTCCAATGCTTTGGCCATACCTGCAATGCCATACACATTTTCCGTACCAGCCCTCATATTGCGTTCCTGAGATCCGCCCGTTAATAAGGGTCCACGATGGGCCAACTCCCCCCGCAGGTACAGAAAACCTACCCCTTTGGGTCCATGAAATTTATGAGCCGAGGCACAGGCATAATCTATCGGCAAACGGTGTAAATTCAAGCTATAATGTCCTATAGTTTGCACGGTATCGCTGTGAAAGCAGGCCCCATAATGATGTACTAAATGACCAACTTCTTCTAAGTCAATCATCGTGCCTAATTCATTGTTGGCATGCATGAGACTCACCAAGGTTCTTTCGCCAGATGTTTGTAAAACCTTTTCTAAGGCCTTCAAATCAGGCCGCCCTTCACTGTCCACAGGGAGCAAGGTTAATTTTATTCTATCCCGTTGGGCCAGCTCTTCAACCGTGTGAAGGACAGCGTGATGTTCTACAGGGGAAGTGACAATATGCCTAATGTCCCCGCTCCTGACACAGGTTCGTAAGGCCATGTTATCAGCCTCTGTACCGCCCGAGGTAAAAATGATTTCTCCAGGAGCCACACCTAACCACTCGGCTATACTCTTACGGGCTCGTTCAACTACAGTGCGCGCCTCCCTCCCAAAAGCATGCGTGGAAGAGGGATTTCCAAAACACCGATCCATCACGTCCTTCATCAATTCGGCCACGCGCGGATCCAACGGGGTGGTGGCAGCATTGTCTAAGTAGATCCGAGGTCTCATCCTATTGGAAAAACCTGACAGTAATCCATGAAGTCGTGGGCCTTACAAAGAAAGAGCATCTTCTAAAATTTTCTGAATTTCTCTAAGGCAGTCGGCAGCCAGTTCTTCAGCCTCAGGAGCCGAAGGGGCCTCAGCATAAATTCGCACAATCGGTTCCGTATTGGACCGACGCACATGCACCCACCCCCGCTCAAAATTCACTTTTACCCCATCCGTGGTGTCCACCCGTTCCTTGGGATAATATTCAGCCAAGCGGCGCAACAGAACAGCAGTATCCACTCCCTCCGCCAACGTAATTTTCTTTTTTACCAATTCATAGGAAGGTAATTCACTTCGCAGTTCGGAGAGGGGTTTAGGATCATGGGCCAGAGCTGTTAGGAATAGGGCTATTCCGGCCAAAGCATCCCGGCCATAGTGCAGATCAGGTACAATGACGCCGCCGTTACCTTCCCCCCCAAGCACGGCACCTACTTCCTTCATTTTGGCCACTACATGAGCTTCTCCAACCGCCGCAGAGTAGGTGGGACACCCTAGCGTTCCCGCCACATCGCTCAATGCACGCGATGAGGAGAGATTATTCACCACAGGGCCGGGTCGGTGCTTTAAATAATAACGGGCCACCGCCACCAGCGTATATTCTTCTCCGAACATTTGTCCATCTTCCTGAATAAAGGCCAGGCGATCTACATCCGGATCTACGACAATCCCTAAGTGTGCGCCACTTTCTCGTACCGCCAGGCAAGTTTCGCTGAGGTGTTCAGCCAGGGGCTCCGGATGGTGGGCAAAACGCCCCATGGGCTCCTTATTCAGGATGAGGTAATCCTTTACCCCCAGAGCCTCCAGGAGCAAGGGGACAGCCAATCCCCCCGTAGAATTGATGGCATCCACGACGACCCTGAAACCCCTTTGGGCCACAGCTTTTGCATCCACTAAGGGATGGGCTATTATTGCCTGCACATGCTCCTTCAGGTATCCGCCCTCATAGCTCTGAATCGAACCCAATGCATCCCAGGATGGATAATGGAGCCAACGATCCAAGGCCAGCTCTAACACCCGTTCTCCATCCTGAGCCGAAAGAAACTCCCCCCGCTCATTGAGCAACTTTAGCGCATTCCATTCCACGGGATTGTGACTCGCCGTCACCACAATCCCTCCCTGAGCCCCAAGCCCCGACACCGCCATTTCCACCGTGGGCGTAGTGGAATAACCCAGATTAATGACCCGAATACCACAACCCATCAGGGCATGCGCAACAAGGCCCACTACCATTTCGCCCGACACACGACCATCACGCCCTAAAACCACGGTGGGCAATTCGCTGGGAAAGCGTTCCCGCAACCAATGAGCATAACCGCAGGTAAACCGCACAACGTCCGGAGGCGTAAGGTTGTGGCCCTCCACCCCTCCAATTGTACCGCGAATGCCCGAAATGCTTTTTATTAATGTCATAAGGCAAAAGTAGCCAGTTCCTAACAAGCCCTGTCCCATAATATCAAAACATCGAATTGTAATTGGTATTTCTTTTTGGGCGTACATCCCCCCGGTCGACGCTTGGAGGGTCGCCCTCATCTTCGTTCTGTTAGCTGTGGCTGCCGGCCCTAAAGGTTCGGGCTGCTCCGGGCTCCGCATAAGCTCTGGCAATCCCTGGCTGAGGCCTTTTAGCCTGAAGCCAAGGCAGCATTGGTCTGCGGCCGCCCTCCGCATCCCTCACACAATTCCGACGTACCGCCAATCGGCGGCCTCAACCGGATTTCCTCAAAAAACTATGATCTCCCTAAAAAGCTAACCCCTTTGCCGCTTCATAAACAGCTAAACCTAACAGCGTGCCTGTCGCATTGCCCGCTAGTCCCGCTGCCACCCCAAAAGCAATCCAGCTCCTGTGTCGGGTAGCCCGGCAAATTCCAGGCACAAAGGGCGGACTCATGATGCCCCCAGCTGATATAGCCACAAACAGGCCATCCGGTAAACCCAACAACCGGCAAAGCAAAAAATGGATACCCACCGAACCAAGCAGTATACTGAGCAGAAAAGCGGCTGTCGGCAAGACTTCCATGGTAAAACTGCGCAGGTTGGCCATCAACCCCATGCACAAGGCAAAGCAGGTCACCAGAAAATCCGCCTGACGTCCGGCATATCCATTGTGTCGCAGGACCGGCCAGCCCGAAAGAGCTAGTCCCCCCACCGTAATGGCTATAAGCAGCCACCGCTTGTCTTCCTGTAATCCCAGAATAGCCAGCAAACCAAAAGCAGCGCCCACAATGCCCATGGCCAAGGGCACTGGCCACAGCTTTGAAAACCACTTGCCGGTATGCATCCCCGATTCTGAATTGGGCCCCAAATTCTCTGAGCATTCATCCCCGGAGTTATGCCGAAACACAAAGCGCCCCAGATTCATGATGAGCAAGAGATACAAGGCGCCAGCCGCAATATCCGCCACATTCAGCACACCGAATCGTTCAGGAGGTAATCCCAAAGTTTGACTCAATAGTGCCAGATTGATAATACCCCCCGTGTACACCGCTACGGCTAATGGACCGTTTTCTAATGCCTCCCGATCAAATCCCCATAGGCCCATTACGGCAAAGGCACAGACCACCACCGAAACCACCTGCAAGACCCAGGCCACAGCGAGCTGACGCCCACCATTCCATAACATCCGCAGCGAACTCTGTCCTAGCATCAGTACCAAAGCAGGAGGCACGGCCACCGAGGCCAGTGTGTCCAGAGCGCCGTCGTCCCACACCACCGGGATCCCATTACGCAGGGTTATCCCAAGAGCATATGCGGTAATCACATCCCCGAGACGGCGCAAGATGCCCACACGCCGTACCCCTTCCACCACCACCCAGGCCATCCCTACAACGGCCAGCCCATGTGCAATCAATACCATCCTCAAAACTGGAAATAAATAAATGGCGTCAGTTCTGTACTGGTGGCCTGGTATATTATAAAAACCACTAAACACGCTATTGCCGCCTGAACGGCTAAAGGACTACGAGCCAATCCTGACCGCAGTTTTTCCTTCAAAAAATCTGGTAACCAATGAATCACCATACCCGCTGTAAAGAGCAGGAAACACCGCCCGTTCAAGGCTATGCGCTCCGGAACAAAATTTCCGCCAAAATGTTGCAAAATTTGATCAATCATGCTACGGGCCGTGTCTAAATCGGCTGATCGGAAAAATATCCTTGTAAAAGAAATAAAGACAAAAGTGATGGTAATCCCTAATGTGCGTCGCCAAGCCGGCATTTCAGATATATTCACCCGCCTGAAGCCCGAAAAAAGCTTATACGCCATCAAGCCGGCCCCGTTCAGCCCGCCCCAGATCACAAACATCCACGAAGCACCATGCCATAGTCCCCCCACCAGCATAGTGATCATCAGATTGATTTCCGTGTGGATGAAGCGCGCCAAGCGTTGCCACCAGTAACCCATAGCATACATCAAAAGGGCAAGGGGGCCGAAGGCCGTTAAAAAAGCCACCACCGTCAAAATAAAATAATCCCCTGGACCAGGATAGTCCATATACTGCCATTGACGTACATAAGGCACGGCCAACAAAGCGGTGAACAGCGAGATCACCCCTAGCATCACCACGGACCCCACCCCAGCCCTTCTGTTACCCCCTAAAGGAATGTATAAATAATCGCGCAGAAAGGTAGAGAGCGACATGTGCCAGCGCCGCCAGAAATCAGCCACATTTGCGGCCTTGTAAGGAGAATTAAAATTGCGGTTCAGTTCAAAACCCATCAGCAGGGCCACACCGTAGGCAATATCCGTGTAGCCTGAAAAATCACAGTACACCTGAAGAGAATAACAAAAGGTGGCCATCAAGTTTTCAAAACCGGTGAACATACTGGGGTTGGCGAACACACGGTCTACAAAATTTACCGCCAGATAGTCTGCCACGAATACCTTTTTCACCAATCCGTTGAGCATCCAAAATAGCCCTCTACCAAAATCTTCCTTTTGGACTGAACGGGGTTGATAAATCTGGGGCAGAAATTCACTCGCCCGCATGATGGGCCCCGCTACCAGCTGGGGAAAAAAAGCCACAAAAAATCCGAAATCCGCTAAGCTCCGCGCCGGAGTCAGGCGGCCCCGATAAATTTCCACTGTGTAGCTAATGGTTTGGAATGTATAAAAAGATATTCCGACGGGAAGTATGATCTGGTCCACGCGGAAGTAGTTCCCGCCGGCCATGGTGTTGGCAAAAACAGCCAAGTAGTTTATCACCTTAAAGTGGGTATTTAATAATTCATTGAAAGACTCTGTAAAAAAATAAGCGTATTTGAAATAAGCCAGAATACCAAGGTTCGTAATCACGGAAAGGGTCACCAGGATTCTTCTCAACCATGGAGCTCGGCTGCGATACACCACATGGCCCAGAAAATAGTCCATGTGGATTGTAAATATTAATAAAAAGAAAAATAAACCACTGGTCTTAAAATAAAAAAATATACTCACCACCCACAGGTACAGGCTGCGCGCCCAGCGGCCGGGACGAAAAAGGGCATCCAGCGCCAGCACCAGTGTGTAAAACACCCAGAAATGGGGATGGATAAAATTCCATGGCCGCTCGGGAGCGTAGGCCAGGAACGACCACAATCTTTCAAAAGCTTCTGAAATCTGCAACTCAGTGTGAAAAATAGGTGATGACCACCTGCAACAACCCTATAAAAAAGCCAAGTACAGCCCCAATCCATTCAATAAATAAAAACTCTTTTTTTAGAATGCTATTGATGAGACTTTCTAACTTCAGTGGGTCCAGCTCCTCCACCTTTTTCCGCACCATCTCCTCAATATTTATATGTTTATCAATCTGACCCGCATAGGATTCCAAAAGATCAGGCACCGCCACCTGCACTTCTTCCATGAGATCCTGTTTTATCTGGGCTTTGCGACGGCTGCCAAAAAACATGGATGTGATGGGATATTTCTCAGGAAATACATCCTCCAAATAGTTTTCAATTTTGTTTTCAATCATTTCCACCACATTT
>JANWWQ010000037.1 GCA_025055635.1 Flavobacteriales bacterium | reverse complement strand
TGAAGGATACATTTTACGAGAGTTCGCTTCGCCATTGCCCCAAATAGAGATTCCTTCAAAAACCAAACTCCCCGGTCAACCCTAAAAAATTTTCTCCACGAGATCTAAGAAACAGAGTTCTAGCCCCCAGCATGGACCAAGAGTTCCAAATTTTTTCTTAAGTTATTGACTACCAGCGTCCCGAGGCCCCACCTCCACCCGAAGAGCCTCCACCTCCAAAAAATCCTCCGCCCCCTCCGCTGCCCCAGAAACTACCGCCTCCAAAATACCTGAAACCTCCATAAGGAAGCCACCAACCCCCTCCACGGGTTGTTCCGCCCATCGCTTTGTCAGACAATAATAATAACAAAGATCCCACCACAATCAAGGCTATGGCAATAAACCAGGGTGAGATGGGCAGGCTTTTTTCTCTTGGATTGGCCTCATATTCTCCTGCTATGGCACGCAGCACCGCGTGGACCCCCATGATCACCCCTCCGTCGTAGTTACCCTCCCGGAAATAGGGCACCATTTCGTGTTCAATGATCCGGCCACATAAAGCGTCCGGAAGGGCTCCCTCCAGCCCGTAGCCCGTCTCTATACGGACGGTGCGGTCATCAACGGCTATCAGGATGAGCACACCGTTGTTTTTGTCTTTTTGGCCCAGCTGGTAAGTACGAAAGGCTTTGGTGGCGTAGGTTTCAATGTCGTATCCTTCCAAGGATTTAACCACTAACACCATCACTTGATTAGAGGTGGAATCTTCATGGGCCTTTAGAATATCGTTCAGATATGCTTTGGTATCAGGGCGTAGCAGACCGGCTACATCTAACACTCTTTCTCCGGTGAACTTGGGAATATTCTGGGCCCATGAGCCGGGGATTCCCAGCACAAAACCTAACAAACCAGTCCATATGGTCTGAAGGACTTTCATCGCTGTAAAGGTTTATCACTTAATTCTTGGGCAGAAAGCGAACCCGGTCCAAAACCGGCCCCGGCTACTGTTTTGGCCAGGTGGTCCAAAAGGCTCGCAATAGTGGCGCTATGAGTTTTTTTACGAAAACGGGCCGACCATTCTTTTTCCAATTCTATAATGACATGCTCCGGAAAAACTTCACGCAAGCCCATATCCACCACGATATCAATACGCCTTTCCAACTCCGACACAAATACCAAAACCGTACGCCGATGGGAGGTACAGGCCAGGCCAGCATCAGCAAAAACAGCCAGGGCTGCCTCCCGCACTTGGGCAGCCTTTTCTCGGCTCGGAGCCAACCATACCCGTAAACGGGGCCAAAACCACAGTACCAAAAAGGCAACCAGTCCTGTACAAAGCAAAATGATAACCGAACTTTGACTATCCTGAAGCCAATGCCATTGGCCCCAAACATCCGTCTTCTCCGCAAGGGTAAGAGCTAGGAGAGTTACTCCCTGGACCGCTAGGACAACGGGCCCCGTCACACTATTATACCGTCCGGAGGCACGGGTGCTTACAACTGCAAATTCAGCCCCACAGCCCGTTTCAGCCTTTCGGATAGCAGATTCAAGTAATGCCGGGTCCAAAAAATACCCCATGCCGCAAAAACGGCACTAAGCTAAACAAAAATGGCCGGCATTGACGGCCCCAAGATGACTGCCCCTAGCGGGAATGACAAAACCTGGCATAACACAACGTAGCTGTTAAACAGTTACCTTACAATCTAATAAAATTAAGGTTAAGCAACTTAAAATAATTTTGTCGTCTAAACAAACACTCAAACTCCGGATGACGGAAAGAGAGCTCGTCCAGAAATGCCTAGCAGGTCACCGGGATGCCCAAAAGACTTTATTTGAAAGGTATGCTGGACGCTTGTCGGCTGTATGCCGCCGTTACGCTCAGGACGAGGAGGAAGCCCGGGATTTTTTCCAGGAGGGTATGATTAAAATCTTTGCCAATCTGGGCTCCTTTAAGTTTCAGTCGTCCCTGGAAACATGGATGACCCGAATAATGATAAACACGGCCATCTCGGCCCTGCGCAGGCGGAAGAACATCTGGGAGTCTACCGATGCCAACGACGGGTTTTTGCTCAATAAAATTTCTCTGAACGGTTACGAGCCTGAACCCGAGGAAGATTCTCAGAACCCCTATTCCCAAATTGATCCAAAGACGGTGCAGGAATTATTTAGATTATTGCCGCCAGGATATCGGGCGGTGTTACAAATGTACGTGGTAGATCGGATGACTCACAAGGAAATTGCGATTCAATTAGGTATCTCGGAGAATACATCCAAAACCCAACTCTTAAAAGCCCGGAAGAAAATCCGTGAAATCGTTGAAAAACACTTATCCATTAAAATATGAATAGCCCTGCAATGAATGATCCCGTAGAGGCACTGACTCGGGCGTATGCCCAGGCTGTAAGTGCGGAACCGCTCATGGGCTGGGAAGAATTCAGTGCACTTTCCGATGCGCACTTGAACTCTGGGGACGTTTCCTCCGGTACTGTACCAAAGCTGATTCTGGTAGCACTATCCAGTCTGAATGTACTCTTCATATTTCTCTGCTTCCCCCTGTTTCAGAATATTCTGACGGATGCTTCCCCTGACGTGTCAGCCGCTGTCCTGAACCAGGTCGTTGCGTCTCATCATACTTCCCTTCTGAATCAAAAAAGTCCGTTTTTTTCCTCCCTTTCCGTCCTTCAAGAAACTCTCCCTCAAAAATCCGAAGTGGCCCCAAGGCCCCATCCTTCTAGGGTTTCTCCTTCCAGGATAGTTGCTGATAATAATGAAACCGAAGTGATATCAGAAAAAATCAGCCAATATTTTGACCAGTTAAAAACCAGCCTCTCTTCCGAGCCCACCGAACAATACTTGCGGGCTTTATTGCAGGCCAAGGATTCGCTAGACAGGTTATACCGTATCTCGCAGGAAGCGGAATTTGAATTTGGCGCCGTGCTCAGTCGTGAAAAGCATTACTCCGAATACCTTTCCCCGGAAGAATTCGTCCTTCAGGCCCGCAGTAAAAATGCCGTCATCTTAGATTTGCGAAGCTCCGAATTATACGAAAAAAGTCATTTAAAAAATGCCCTCAATGTGGAATTTAATTTAAGAAATCTGGACGAGATGGGCAGCCAAATTCCCCCTCATAAGGCCATCTTTCTGTATGGTGACAACATGAAGGAGTGCGAATCTTCTAAGGCTTTTCTGTGGAAAAAAGGCTTTAAAACGGTGTACATCCTCAACGCTCCCTTTCGTCCTGAACAATTCAAAAAATCAGACCTGGTGTTTGTAACTTCTCCTAAATAATCATCGTTTTTTAGTATACGAACTATTTTTTCGCCCAAAACATTGAACATGATCGGTAATGGATCCCGCGATCCCATTGAAGCGGAGCTAAAAAATAGCCCTTTCGTGCTGGTGGAATTTTACGCGCGATGGTGTATGCCCTGTAAATTTTTGGACACAATCCTGCGAAGTATTTCACGCACCATGAAAGGCTTGACCCTGCTCACCATAGACGTGGATAAATATCCCGACCTGGTGCGGCGCTACCACGTTGAGGGCATTCCCTCCCTCCTACTGTTTTCACGAAGTGGGGTGGTGTGGCGGCGCAGTGGCCTATTACCCGAAAGCTATATCCTTAACGAACTGGAAAGGGTGGTTCAGGAGGAAGTGCGGAAAAATTAAAGCCTTGTTTTCTTAAAAATTCAGCCAGACGAGGCACCACCCACTCCACCACCGGCCAACTGCGGTGCTGGTCGTGAAACACCACAATAGATCCGGCCCGTGTGAGCTTCATGCAGCGTCCTAAGACCTCGTGCCTTGAAACGTCAAGTCTGTAATCGCCCGAAAGAACATCCCACATCACGGTCCGGATTCCCTCTTCCTGGAGTCGTGCCGCATATCCAGGCCACAATCTGCCGTAGGGAGGTCTAAACCAGATGGACCCCGTCAATTCGCGCCCTTTTATTACGTTTTTGTGAAAAGCATGCCAGTCTACGCTCCAAGCATTCAGGTGCCTGAACCCGTGATTGGCTACCGTATGCCCAGCCGCCTTTAACAGGGAAACTAAGGGGGGATAGGCTTGCGCATTCTCGCCAAGGCAGAAAAAGGTAGCCTTGATATCTGTTTTTTCAAGCAATTTCAGGATTCTCTCTGTGGTAACAGGAGAGGGGCCATCGTCAAAAGTGAAATATACCTCCCTGCGTTCACCTGGAATACGCCAGATTACTGGTCCGTACATCCATCGGAAAACGGAAGGTAACGAATAAAACATTGTACGGGGCCTTCTATCCCTTCAGTGGTCGCGCCGTAGGATAAAGATGAAAAGATTTCTTAATGCTTCCGTGTATTTGTCATTATTTAAACTTTCTAACATGGCTTCGGCCTGTGCTTTGAATTCCAGCATTTTTTGCTCAGCGTATTCCGGCCCGCCGCTCATGCGGATGAAATTCAGCACCTCTTCTACCCGGGCAGGAACTTTCCCATATCGCTTCACAATTCCGATGATATAGCGCCTAGTGGACTCTTCTGCTTTACCAAGTGCATAAATGAGTGGCAGGGTCATCTTTTTTTCTTTCAGGTCGTTGATTTTAGGCTTTCCAATCCGCAGGGAGTCCCCCGTGTAATCCAACAGGTCGTCCTTTATTTGGAACGCCATTCCAGCCAATTCACCCCAACGGCGAAAGAATTCAATGGTTTCTGGGTTATCGGTGGCCGAAGCGGCTCCGCAGGCGCAACAGGCTGCCATGAGTGAGGCTGTTTTGCGTCGGATAATTTCAAAATACACCTCTTCCGTAATGTCCAGACGGCGCGCCTTTTCAAGCTGGAGCAGTTCCCCCTCCGCCATTTCCTTAACCGATCGGGCTGTGATGCGCAGCAGGTCAAAATGGTCGCTATCCAAAGCGACTGTGAGACCCCGTGAAAGCAAAAAATCGCCCGCTAGAACAGCAATTTTGTTCTTCCATAAAGCATTGATGGAAAAAAAACCCCGTCTTTGCATGGAATCATCTACCACGTCATCGTGCACCAATGTGGCATTGTGCAGGAGTTCCACCATGACGGCGGCCGTATGGGTTTTGCGGGTGATGCCCCCGGCCGCGCCGGCACACAAATACACCATCAATGGCCGCAATTGCTTTCCTTTATGGCGTAACATGTAGCGCAGGATCAAATCCAGCAAGGGCACCCGCGTGCGCAACACCTCCCGATAATAAGAATCAAAAAAGCGTAGCTCATCTTTTACTACGGCCTGAATCTGGCGAAGGGAAGGTCCTTCTGCACTCATACAGTAAAGAACAATGGCAAGCAGAAGGGAGTTTTCCTTAGCGTATCACTCCCATTTCCCGGCCCACCTTCACGAATGCCTCCACACAGCGATACACTTGCTCTTGGGTATGGGCAGCGGACAGTTGCACTCTGATACGGGCCTCACCCTTGGGAACCACTGGATAAAAAAACCCAATCACATATATGCCCTCTTCTAAAAGTGCATCAGCCATCCTTTGCGACAACGGCGCATCGTACAACATCACGGGAACAATAGCTGAATTACCTGGTTTCAGCTCAAAACCGGCTGCGGACATTTCGCGGCGGAATAATTCGGCATTACGCATCACCCGATCCCGCAGCTCCGTGGTTTCGCTTAACATTTTGAACACTTCTATGGCGGCGCCCACAATGACCGGTGACAGAGCATTGCTAAACAAATAGGGTCGGGAACGCTGGCGTAACATTTCAATAATCTCCTTGCGCCCGGTTGTAAACCCGCCCATGGCCCCACCCAGGCTCTTGCCCAGCGTTCCCGTGAAGATGTCCACCTTATCCTTCAGCCCGTAGTGCTCATGGGTTCCCCGCCCTGTGGGACCTATGACCCCTGTAGCATGGCACTCATCCACCATCACCAGGGCATCATACTTTTCTGCTAATTCAGTTATCACGTCCAGACGGGCCAAGTCCCCATCCATGGAGAACACTCCATCTGTCACCACTATTCTGAATCTCTGAGCCTGAGCTTCCTTCAAGCATCTTTCCAGGTCGTTCATGTCACTGTGGGCGTAGCGGTAACGCTTGGCCTTGCACAACCTGATCCCGTCAATAATGGAAGCATGATTGAGGGCATCGGAGATGATAGCGTCCTCCTCCGTAAATAACGGTTCAAACACTCCTCCGTTGGCGTCAAAAGCTGCAGCATAAAGGATGGTGTCGTCCGTTTCAAAAAAGCGGGCAATAGCTGCCTCCAGCTCCTTATGAATATCTTGCGTACCGCAAATGAACCGCACAGAGCTCATACCAAAACCCCGTTCATCCAGGGCTCTGTGCGCCGCCGCCACCACCCGCGGATGGCTTGATAGCCCTAGGTAATTATTGGCGCAGAAATTGAGCACCCGCTTTCCGTTCACAACAATTTCCGGACCTTGCGGACTCTCTATAATACGTTCTTTCTTATAGAGCCCCGCTTCGCGAATGCTGTCCAGTTCCTTACGCAGGTGTTGCTGAATCTTTGTGTATGCCATAGCCGAAAATCTGCTCAATAATACAAGGATTTTCATGCACAAGCATCCTCTTGATTACTTCTTAATAGGAGTTCCTTTTCCGAGACAACTGGGATCTTAATCAATTAAAAATTAAGGAATTTGTTTTTTATCTAAAACTTACTTCCCGGCTGGTAATCCAATGATGAGGGCGATACAATTTGCGGCCATTTAGCCGATAAGGGACCGACCTATTTGAGTTGAAATGGATTTGTACTTTGTAAATCCTTAAAGTGGTGATATGGGACGAGTCCCCAATACTAGGGGCATCCTCCGCTTTGTTAAGGACCAAAGAAGCCATTCTTTTGACATATTAGGACAACGGTTGTTTTGTTGAGGAGCTTTGTTTTGTGTAAAATGAAAGATATCATATCCTTATTATAAACTTTTTCGTAAAGGATTTATCTAAAAAATCACTGACCTTATCAAATATTGCCTTTTTATGCGAAACAACCTTATTAATAAATTAAAATGTATTTATCAATATTTTTTTATCGAAAAAAGCTTTTCGTTTCTCGCTGGGCGGCACTAATACTGTCTAGGACAGTTTTATGTTTGTCTCCTGAATTCGGATAATCGTATGATATTAAATGAAATAAAGCTTAAACTAAAAATAAATGGTTTATTAATTTCAATTTAGTTTTTCATTTTTTGCCACAAACTACTTCCAGCGTAAAAAGTAATCTTCCGCATAACATTCTCCGACCAAAGTTTTGTAATCTGAAGTGGGTCGGCCTTGATCATCACAAATTAATAGTTCTTGGGAGTGGCAACCGGAAAACTTTCCCTTTTTTAGATGCACCATGGCTACGTGGGCTGTTTTGTGTGGAGTGGATTTTACCATGCAAAAGCTTCGGGGGTGCAGGTCGTAGTCTGCGAGCCATTCCAGAAAATTGTGCACATATCGTGCGGGCAGTAGCATATATAGATCTCCTTGTGCTGAAAGGTAAAAGGCTAGTTGTTCGCACAAGCGCTGGGCCGTCTTTGTGTTCGCATGGCGTGTTTGGGCCACCTCAGCTTTAGGGTTGGGCAAATCATTTAAATAAAAAGGAGGGTTGCACACCAGGGCATCAAACCGCTGAGGCCAATGCTGTGGCCAGGACAACAGAAAGTCCTGGCAAGCCAAATGATTAACGGGGATACCCAAGGAGGCGACATTAAAGATGCAATCCTCAGCAGCTCCAGGGTGTTTTTCTATGCAGTAAAACTGCCAGGAGGGGAAGCGGTGACGCAGAATGCAGGTCAAAAGGCCGGTACCTGCGCCCACATCCACACAATGTCCTTCAGACTTAGAAAAGCAGATCCAGCAAGCAAAAGTGACGGCATCAGAAGTGATGGGGAAGGGACTGTGGTTTTGACGCAGTGCAAAGTGCCGGAATTTAAAGAGCTTAGTCATACTAAAAAAAGCTCCAGATACCCCTGAGGAAGGCGTGCTTCCAGGCGACGCTTTCGGGGCTGTACACGGACGATAAAGCCCGCATTAACTGGTACGGTGAGTTTACCTTTATCTCCCACTATGTGCCAGAGGGGATTGCGGGCATCCGGCAGCAAGTCTTCCACCTTCCCTGTGTACCCGCTGTTTAGATCTACAAAAGTGAAGCCGCGAAAATCCTGGCCAGTCTTCTCCTTGGCCTTAGTGTTTGGCAAAGTGTTGGCAGGAACCCAAACTTCTTTTTTAATAAAAGATGACGCAAGAGCGGGAGATGCCACTCCTTTTAAACCTACTTGAAATTTTCCTTTTCCTAATGCTTTTTGGTGCGTGATTTTCCATGGCACCATGCAAAAGTCGTCCCGCAAAAAAAGAAAGTCGGGTAAAGCGGAGGGCTTTGGTTCGGCCGTCCATTTCAGGAGGAGTTGGCCTTCGCTTCCGGCCAGACGCCAAAAAATTCCGGGCGAAACCCAAAAGCCTTCTCCCGGTGGTTGATTCAGGATGTGTAGTCGGGTTTTAGCTTTGGACCTGGCCATCTCCTGCAGCGCCGTCGCTCTGACCGCCTGCAGCTTCTACGGAAGAAGCAGCTTGTTGCGCGGCTTCGGCTTCCGCCAACTTGGCTTTTAGGGCTTCCTCGCGACGCGCATTAATTGCAGCTTCGGCCTCCAGGCGTTTGCGACGGGCTTCCTCCTGAGCTTTACGGAGGGCAGCCAATTGATGCCCGACTTTCCGTTCCTTCTCCTTCAGCCACTCTTCAAATCGCTGGTCGGCAACCTCCTGGGTGATGGCGCCTTTTTCCACGCCCCGCTGCAAATGTAGACGCAACAGTACACCTTGTGAGGAAAGGAGGCTGCGCACCTTTTCGGTGGGTTGAGCACCTACTTTCAACCAGTATAGGGCTCTCTCGAAATTGAGCGTTACCTTTTCTTCGGCATTCAGGGGGTTATAAGTGCCGATTTTTTCAATGAATTTGCCGTCTCTGGGAGCGCGGGAGTCGGCCGCCACAATGTGGTAATACGGAAGTTTTTTCCGTCCGTGGCGCTGCAGTCTGAGCCTTACTGCCATAATAAATGCATCCTAAAAATGGAATGCAAAGGTAGTATTATTTTCTCACTATTAGGCCAAATTTGCCCTTGGAAAAAAAAACACCATGTATTCCTTTATTTTACAACGGCGAGTTTCCTACGCGGAAACCGACCGAATGGGGTACCTGTACTATGGACACTATGCGGCTTACTATGAAGCGGCGCGGGTGGAAGCCCTACGAGCCATCGGTATCCGTTATAGAGACCTGGAGGACCGGCATATTTTAATGCCTGTGCGCCGGATGGAATGTCGCTTCCTAGCACCAGCCTTGTACGATGAAATGGTCCACATCAGTGTGAGGATTCCCCGTCTGCCGGAGCTGCGCATGGAATTTATGTACGAACTGCGCAACGAACAAGGTAAATTATTAAACACTGCCTTCACAGAACTTGTGTTTTATGATGCCAAACTGAAAAAACCTGTGCGTGCACCAGAGGAATTGGTGGAAAAACTGCGGCCCTATTTCACGGCTCCCGAAAACACAAATTGAATGATGTTGGCTCCCATGCGCAGAGCCGCCAGCCGCTTTTCTTCGGGATCTTTGTGTACTTCAGGGTCTTCCCAACCATCCCCTAAATCGGTTTCGTAGGTGTACAGCACCACCATCCGACCTTCATGAAAAATTCCAAATGCTTGAGGGGGCTTGCCATCATGTTCGTGAATCTTTGGGAGTCCCTGAGGAAATTTGAATTTTTGATGAAAGATGGGATGATCAGGACCTAGTTCAGTCAGTTCATATTCAGGAAACAATTTCTTGAGTTGTGGCCGAATGTATTTGTCCATTCCGTAGTTATCGTCCACGTGCAGAAATCCTCCTGCCATAAGGTATTGACGCAGATTCTGAATTTCTACAGGAGAAAATACAACGTTTCCATGGCCGGTCATATGTACAAAGGGGTAATTGAAAATTTCCGGGGAGGAGGGCTCCACATAGTCAGGTTCCGGATGCAGAGCGGTGTGCAAGTGTTGATTACAGAATCTTATCAGATTAGGAACCGAGGTGGGGTTGGCATACCAATCGCCTCCCCCTCGGTACTTCAAAACAGCCAGGCGCACATTCTGGCAAATGGCCCCATGAGTTAGGGCAAGGGTTAAAGCAAGGAGAATCGTTCGGGGCATCAACCAGCTTTCCGAGGAGTGTTCACTTTTTGTCCCCCCTTGCTTTTAGTGGAAGTGGGGGAGGGGGAGGGATGGTCCACAGAGGGCCGTTCCTTTTTGGAGGCTGTTTTTCCTTCCGAAGAATTTTGATCTAGGTCGTCATTAGGTTTTTTTTCGGAGGCATCACGATTATTTTCCGGCAGCAGTCCTTTAGCCTGCAAAATATTGAACCATGTAAAAAATTTCTTTATGTCGGAGGGATATACTTTTTGCCTGTGGTATTCTGGTACTACTTCTTCAAAGGCAGCTCGGAAATGGTCTTCGTTCTGGAGACCCGAAAGGTCATAGGCATTGCCTTGTGTTTTTTCGGCCAAACGTAGGAAGGCATCCTGCAATGGCAAATTCTCCTCAGTGGATGTGAAGATATAAATATCAGCCAAATGGCTTACCCTCTGGTGGGCATACACAGGAATACGCCTTCCGTCAGAAAGCGACTCAGCAACTAATCCAAAGCTTGTCCTATTCACTACCCGGTATAAGCCGGGCTTTCCAGGAATGTAAATAACTTTCTCAAAACCCATACTGGGCAAAAATAGAGTGATAAAACCATTCCAATTGTTTTTTGCTTTGGATTTATTTCAACTGGGAGGCTTTATTTCAGTGGAAAATGTTCAGCTTAGGAAAATGCAAAAGTGTAGCTCAGAAAAATTCCTAATATTTAAAATATCGTTGTTGCTCCCATAAGTGCCATAAGCAGTATAGCTGATGAAGCCACGTTACCTGCCAGGCTACCTAAAATTACCGGGCCCAAGGCGCTTCTATCCTTTCTAAAGATGAACAGCAGCGGTATATCCGAAGCTATGGTGAACAGCAACCAAAGAGTGAATGCCACCTCAAAATGAAAGGGTTTGGGAATATCCGAAATAGAATACCAACAGAAAAGACCAGTATGCACAGCTTGCGATACGATGCCTACCCCGAGTGCTTCACAAAACCGGGGGTGGTAGCCCACAAGTTTTAGGAGCAGGCCTTTGGTAAGAGCCGTTAGGATGAGATACCAGGTCAGGTAAAAGAGAAATCTTTCGTCCCTTAAGTGAGCTGTAAAATAGGAGTGAAGAAAATAAAAATTCAAACGGCCTTGGTCTTTTGTGGAGGCAAAATAAAAGCCGCAGGGATTACCCTGCGGCTTTTCCACATTTGCGATAGTAATGTTTAACGAGTCACAACAAACCGTGTGGCCACGGGCCCTATTTTGAGGATATAGAAGCCTGGAGCCAGGCCACTGCAGTCATAAGTGAAGGTGTTGGTTCCCTCCTGCAAGGCCACCGTGAAGGCGTCCACAGTCTGGCCGCTTGCATTGATCACTTGGGCGGAGGCGTTGTGGGCTTTGGCGGCAGCAATCAGCGAAATCTGCAATTGATGGGAAGCAGGGTTGGGGAAAGTGGCCAGCTTGTGGTAGGCCTGAGCGGGATCTTCCATTCCGATACCTGTTATGGTTACAGTGGCAGTGGCGGTGGAGGTCCCGCAAGGACTGGAGGCCGTCAGCGTTACAGTATAGGTGCCATTGTCTGTGTAAAAATGTACCGGATTTTCATCCGTAGAGGTGTTACCGTCTCCAAAATTCCACTGATAAGAAGTAGCGTTGACCGAGTTATTATCAAAGCTGACACCGCCAAAAGGCAGGTTATTGAAGGTGAAGCTGGCCTGCGTGGAATAATTCACAGCCTTGGAATAATCTTCCTGCTGAGGATTCCAGCTGGTCCAGCACTCGGTCCAATCTTCCGATCCGAAGGCCCCGCGGTAATTCACCTGCTCAAAGAAAGGATTCTGAAGGTTCGGATTGGAAAAGCTGGAGCTGCCAAGGAGGGGCGAATTAGCCAAGGGTCTGAAATCGGGTCCTGAAAGGTTGTTCGGATCGGTCAGCATCAGGCTATCCATTGTCTGGTAAATGCGGTTGTTCCAACCCGCTGTGTGAAAGAAAGCGTTAATGTCAAATGTGGAACCAGAGTTCACCACTAAATACATGGCGGGATTAAGGATACCTCCCAGGTAAGTATTGCGCAACTGCAGCTCATCTTGAGTAGCCCATGTTTCACAACCATTTCCGTCTAAATGAAATCCCCGGGGGTAGCCTGTGACCACGGAATTATAAAGTTTCGGTTTGGAATTTCTCCGGAAATGAATACCTCTTTGATATTGGCCATTCACCACCGTCGCCAGAGTAGAGGCCGGACCCACGATGGTGGCGTTGGAAATGGTAGGACTTGTGAAGGGAGTATTACTTGTGCCCTGGCCATCGTTGTCAATTTCAAACCCATTGGAGCCGCTCTGGTCAGCCACGGCCGGGTCTCTGAGGCTTACTAAAAATTGCAGGTTGCCGGTGTAACCATTATCAATGTCAAATTCATCGTCCCAACCGCGAAAAGCCACCAGGTGCTTGGCGTTCACAGTGCCTCCGAAGAATTCGTAGCTATCATCGCCGCAGTAGCTCACCTGAATGTAGTCCAAAAGGGTCTTTCGGCCCACGGCTCCCAGCGTAAGACCATTGATTTCCTGATTCGGCTGGATGGGCCAACCCGTAAACTCAATCCGCACGTACTTGAGGGCGCCAGAGCTGTCGTCGTCATTGGGATTAAGACCACCTCCAAACTGGGCCCCGTAACCGCCCTCCAGAACGCCCTCACCGCCGGGCAAGTTGCATGAAGCACGCCCGCAAATCACAAGACCACCCCAGTCGCCATAAGAACGGTTCCCAGGGGGTTGATCGGAAGTGAACACGATAGGCTCCGTTTTGGTGCCAATGGCCACAATTTTGGCTCCGCGTTCCACCAGTAGCACGCCTTTTTCGCCCGTGCTCGTGTTGGTGCGTCCCCGTATCACGGTCCCCTTCTCAATAGTGAGAACCGCCGGCTCCTGCACGCGCACAATCCCGTTCAACCTGTAAATGTTGTTGTTGGTCCACGTGGTGTTGGACGTAATGTTGCCCGAAACATCCACGATGTTCTGGGATGAGGCGCTATGAACCAGCACCGTGGCAGTGGCAGAAATTAGTAGCAAGTGTTTCATACTCAGGTAATTATGCAACCACAAAGCTACGGGGAGAAAGGTTTAGGTCAGACCGTAAAACATTAAATTTTGGCTATTTTTATATTAAATTAAAATTATCGGATGCGATAGTTAACCCCCACTGTGAAATACCGCCCTCTTCTGAATGCGCTGAAATTCCAGTCATTGTGCCGTTCTACGCGGTTGTTGCCATTAATATCCTGCACCATTAGGATGGGTTGATTAAGAATGTCCTGAACGCCCAGGCGAAATTCCAACTGATGATTTATTTTACGTTGAGGTCCTGACAAGTTGAAAATTTTAGATGCCGTAATGTCAATAATGTTCCGCGGCATTTCATAGATATCTGGAATACCCTGGGAACCCACAATCACAATGCGGGGCCCTATCACATTGTAAAGGATATTGAACTGAATTCCCGCCTTTTCATTTTGATAAAAGATACCAGTATTCACTACATAAGGCGACTGGCCCATCAGGGGCCGGTTGTTGTTTTGACCTTTAGCCTTTTCACCGAGCTCAATGCGGCTGTATATGTAGGCCACATTTCCCACGAGGGTAAAATCCCGCAGCCCTTTAATACCGAAATCCAGCATTTTTCTGAATTCCAGTTCAGCTCCGGTACTAAAAGCACTCTCTGCATTTTGGTAAGAAAAGTTTCGCGTACCTCCGGAGCCGGCCCCGGGAATAAAATAAGATTCAATCGGGTTTACAAACTTCTTATAAAAACTGCCAAGGGAGACCACCTCGGAGGGGCTGGGCGAAAATTCGTATTTCAGATCATAGTTAAATATCTGAGGCGTTTTCAGCGCTTCGTTTCCATAAATGACTATGTTAAGGTTGAAATCATAAAAGCTGAAGGGCGCCAGTTCACGGAATTCGGGCCGGTTCACCGTGATGCCAAACGCCCCTTTCAGACTGTGTTTTTCTGCCAGATTATAAATCAGCGTGGCCGAAGGCAGTACACTCAGGATAGGATTATACACCTTCACATCTTGGCTTGTGGTAAAGCTGTATGTGGAATCCAATTCCTGAATGTTGTATTCCAGGCGTACACCAGCGTTGAGTCTGAAACGCCAGAAAGGCAGGTCAGCCATCAGGTAAGCCGCATGCAACCGGTTGGTTGCCCTGTAGGAATCGGAGCGGTTGGTGCTTTCGGAAATCACCAGGCCATTCTGAGAGTTCAGATTGGACTCCTGGAAGATAGAGTCCACAGGTTGGCGGGCGATATTGAAGTCAAACATGAAAATATTGGCGGGTTTGTAGCCGATATTGCGGGCGTTGAAAAAACGCCGCTTGTATTCATAAAATGCCCCTGTTTTAAAAGTTATCCACTTACCGCTTCGTCCAAGAGGAAAACGGTGTTCGTAGTTTACGTTGGCCGTGTAGCTTTTTTCCCGCAGCTTAAAATACAGCCGGCCTAAGAAAAACGGATTGGCATCATTAGATACAATGGCCGTAAACGGAGCTTCCGGATCGTCCAACGGTTTGGTATAGCGGATGCGCCGCCAATCGGGCTCATCACGACGGGCCATAGAATGACCCAGCGCATAATCCAGCTTGCCATGGGCCCCAATGTCATGCTGGGCATTAATCTGCAGATTATAGATACTACGCTGAATATAGCGAAAGGAATACTCCCGCCGGTATTGATACGATTCCACGATCTCCTTGCCGTCCCTTAGTACCACTTGGTTCAGTCCCAGTTGGTTAAATAGATTTTTGATTTCCACCCGATGGTGCTTTGTGCTCAGGGACCAGTTGTGCACCAGCCCCAGCCGCACATTATTTTCATACCGGTAATCCAGGTAGGAAAAGAGGGTATCCGGCCTCACCTTGCCCAGCAAAGTATCAGGTGGAAGCTCGTTAAAGTCATCCCTGGTAGCAGCTACACCTAGAAAGGTATTGGAATAGTTCACAGCGGTGGTATGGCCCACCCTTATCTTTTTCCCGAAGGCATTGAAAATACTCAGATTAAACCTCTGATCCGGGATAGCTTGCATGCGATGAAGCTGCCAGTTGTTGGAAAACTTCCGCGTGTATCCGGCCCTGAGCGTCACGTTCATGGTGTCCCAAATCCGCGAAGGAATGCCTTCCGGTACATCCCGTACCCCGTTGTCAAAACCCAAAACCTCCCATTTTGAAAGTTTGTTTGTGACGAATGTTTTCATCGTGGTCCCTTCGCGGAACGAAGTACTGTAGCCGAAATGCACCTCATTGCGATCCGAGGGGTTACGGGTGTAAATTTTTACCACCGCACCTCCGAATTCTCCAGGCAGATCAGCCGATGGCGTTTTGTACACCAGCAGTCTGTCTATGAGCCCGCTGGGCACCAGGTCAAAGGCAAAGGACTTTATGTCCGGCTCCACGGAGGGGGTGAGCACATTGTTGAGCATCACCAGATTGTAGCGTTCCGAGAGACCCCGTACGTTGATGAAGCGGTTATCCACCACGGTTACGGCCGGCAAGCGTCTCACCACCTCAGCGGCATCCCGGTCCAGACTCCGCGCAATTTGCTGACCAGAAATTCCGGACACCACCTGCACGGCCAATTTGGTTTCCACCATGACGGCCGCCTCTGTTTGCGTAATCTTTTCCCCTAAGATTTCAACGTCGGCAATCTGCACGGCGGAACTTATAGCACCTAAAGACAAAATGCTTCGCTTTCCGGGCTGCACCTTTACGTCCCGCACCGTGATCCTCTTGTATCCAATGGCCGATACAACTATGTTGTAGCTTCCGCTGTTCAGGTTGGTAATCTCAAATTTCCCGTCAAAATCCGTGGCTGCTCCGATGGTGGTACCTTCCACCACTACGTTAGCAAAGGCCACAGGCTGCCTGCTCAGCGAGTCGTAAACCTGGCCTGCGATGATGCCTTTCTGTCCAAGGGCGTTTAAACATGGGATCCAAAAAATCGCACAAATGAAGCCCCGCTTCGGGCGGAGAACGGAAAACATATTACTTGGCAAAGATTTTCTTTTCGTAATAACTTTTTCTTAATTTATTGTTAAGCGTATATTATTTAAATTCACATAGGCTTGAACATCAGTGTAAATAAAATGATGCGTTGAATTATTAGGGTCATTCTGGGCGTGCTCCCGGTGGTCCGGCCTTCTTGCTGCCGGCTGGCAGGAGTCGGACTGCTCCGATCTCTGCGTTCTCGTAGGCAACCCTTGGCCGCATACTCAGGGACGGCAGCCAAGGTAGTGCCGATCTGCGGCTTCCCTCCGCTTCGCTCACGCGGACAAACCCTTACCGTTCCTCGGTCCTGCCATATCTTTTTTTATGATTTCTCCCCTTTCCTGTCATAAGCATATTTTGGTTGCGGGAATGAAGCTCTTGGGACTCATCCCCCAGGAAATAAGGTGTGCCTGCCTACCGGTTTGCATCCTGATTACCCTGTCTGCCCTTTGCCTGGCTTGACGGCATGATCCTCCTCTCTCTTTCGCTCGGCTTGTCAATCCTTTTATTGGCACTGGAGGGCATGGCCATGCTTTTCCTGGTGCCACACTTCCATTCGGTATGTTGCAGCTCAGCCCTGATACCTGTTTGGAAGGTTGGGATGCCTGTGGTGGCTACCACTATGATGATCATAAAGATATATGGCTTTTCTCATACTTATCTGAGTGGAACCGGTGTAGCCGACTGCTGCGACATCCTCCTGATGCCTTTCCTGGGCAGAGCCCAATGGCAGCCTTCTAAGTATGCCTCCCCTTTCCGTCACGAGACAGAAATGGCTTGGGCGGGCTACTATACCGTCACTCTGGAGAAGCATCACATCCGGGCGGAACTGAGTGCACCCGCCGTTGCGGAATGCACCGCTATACATTCAACCGATACCGTCCGTCCGCCCCGCCTTTTACTGGACCTTCACCACTACGACAAGGTGTTGGACAGCTACGTCACCCTCCTCAGCGACACGGAGGTAGTGGGTTTTCGCCGCAGCTCCTTTTGGAATCCTGACCAACAGGTGTACTTCTGCATGCGGTTCAGCAGCCCTTTCCAATCTGTGGAGGCAATGAATCATAATAAACCCGCCTGCCGATAATCTCCGTGGATTGGATGTGAAAGGAGCCTTCACTTTTTCACCACATGTCCATCAATTGGTGGTGCGCGTAGGTCTATCAGCCGTTTGTGTTGAAAATGCCCGGTTAAATCTCCAGACCGAATTTCCTCATAACGATTTTGATCGCGTGGTGGGCCAGGCTGAAGCCATCTGGAATCAGAAACTTTCCAAATTTGAGGTGCGAAGGGGCACCCCGAAGAGCGCACGATTTTTTTAACGGCTTTTTATCATTGTCTCATCGCTCCAAATCTATGTTCTGATGTAAATGGGCAGTACCGAGGCTGTGACGGCCTCATTCACCAGGCTAAGGATTTTAAATATTATTTATACCGTTTTTCCCTATGGGATACATACAGGGCTTTGCATCCTTTGCTTGCGCTTACCCATCCTCGCCATACAAGGGACCGGATCTGCACCTTTCTGACCCAATATCAGCAGGGGGGCCTGCCCGTATGGGAATTGGCTTCGGCCGAAACCCACTGTATGATTGGATATCATGCCGTTCCAGTTATTCTGGAAGGCTGGGTCCATGGAATCCGGGATTTTGACCCCCGCCCTGGCCTTACAGGCCAGGATAGACGCTGTTACCAATAGCAGCCGAAATCTCCACCTTTACGACAGTCTGGGGTTTCTGAGCAACGACGTGGAAACGGAGAGCGTCTCCAAAACTGCAGAATATTCCTATGACGCCAGGTGCAAAGCCTAATTCGCCCGTCATTTGGGCTGCCATGACCTATTCCAACCTTTCCCTATGAGGGCCTTCAATTAACCGACATCTCATCGATCCTGGCACACATTTTCTGCGTGGAAAGGTTCAGGATCTTTGGCACACGCCTTTTGACCCTCGGGAAACCAACAACTTTTACACCGAAGCCAACGCCTATCAGTATGCCCTGGCCCCTGTACACGACATGGAGGGCTTGCTCTAGCTGCGCAGAGGTCCAGAACCTTTAGCAGCTTTTCTGGACTCCCTTTTCAACGACACCAGAACTCCCCCCGGCCGGCCTCAGCCTAACGTCAGTGGCTTCATCGGCCCGTATGCCCATGGCAATGAGCCCAGCCCCCACGTGGCTTATGTGTATTTCTACTGTGGGCGGCCTTGGTGCACCCAAGAGCTGGTGCGGCGGATCCGTTCCGAATTTTACCGTAATGCACCGGACGGTCTGATTGTTAACGAGGACTGTGGCCGAATGAGTGCCTGGTTTATTTGAAGTGCGCTGGGATTCTACCCTATTACTCCGGGTAGTGGATTTTTTCTGGAGGAACACCTCTTTTCCCAGAAGTTACTCTTCATCTGGGCGAGGGAAAAAAAGTCCTCATTTAAGCTAGGCGTCACCATTTCTATGTGGAAGGCTTGCGCGTAAATGGCCAACGTTGGAATCACCCCTGGATCGGACCTGAGATTTTTGCCTTCGGCGGCGTGGTGGAGTTTCAGTTGGGCTCTAAACCCGTTTCCCCTTCGGAAAGAGCCAATGTACGCTCTATCCATGGACCGCCGTAAGGATAATGATTTTGTGGCTGTTCCTGGCCTATAGTGTTCTTGCCATCCCTTCCGCGACTCTGTGGTGCTGCGCTTCATCCATATAGATCCTGCCGCTACCATCCTGGTAAAAACTCCGAGCACTGATTCTTTTCGAGCTGTAAAGGGTTTTATCATACCCAGAAATTCAGGAATTTTGAAGCCTTTGCCACCTCTGGACGGCGTCGCAGCCCCACCCTTTCAGCCTCTCTCAAAAGAGTGCGTGCCGCCCTGCGGATTGCCGTCCAAAGTATCCCTCATCCCTTATATATCAAGGGTACG